>NZ_VLJQ01000130.1:2226-18560 GCF_007829375.1 Nocardioides sp. J9
GCCGCCGGCGGCCACGTCAGCACACGGCAGGGGACGGCGCGCGCCGGTGGGGCTAGGGTCGGACCATGGCCGAGACCGCCCGCACCACCCACGTCCTCGTCGACGGGGAGAACATCGACGCGACGCTGGGGACCTCGATCCTCGGCCGGCGGCCGCGGCCCGAGGAGCGCCCCCGCTGGGAGCGCCTCCTGCAGTTCGTCGAGCGACGCTGGGGCCAGCAGGCCAACGGCCTGTTCTTCCTCGCCGCCAACGCCGAGCTGCCGATGTCGTTCGTGCAGGCGCTGCTGGCGATCGGCTTCAAGCCGATCCCGCTGTCGGGCGGGCCCGGCCAGAAGGTCGTCGACATCGCCATCCAGCGCACCCTGGTCGCGCTCGCGGAGCGCGACGACGACGTGGTGCTGGTCAGCAACGACGGTGACTTCCTCGACCAGGTCGAGGACCTCCTCGACGACGAGCGCCGGGTCGGCCTCATGGGCTTCTCGGAGTTCCGCAACGCAGGCTTCGCCCAGCTGGCGTCGCGGGGCCTGGAGTTCTTCGACCTCGAGTACGACGTGAACGCGTTCAACGAGCGGCTGCCGCGCGTGCGGATCATCCCGATCGACGAGTTCGACCCGACCCAGTTCATCTGAGCCCGATGCGACTGCTGGTCCTGGGTGGCAACCGGTTCCTGTCCCGCGAGGTGGCGGCGGAGGCCGTGCGCCGCGGCCACGAGGTGGTCGCGGCCAACCGCGGCGTCTCCGGCGGCCTGCCCGACGGTGTGGCCGGCGTGCACTGGGACCGGGCCGGGGAGGCGCCGCCCGAGCTGGGCGCGGTCGGGCCCTACGACGCGGTCGTCGACGTCGCCCGCCAGCCCTCGCACGTGCGTAGCGCCCTCACCGCCTTCGCGGAGGTTCCCGGCGACCCGCACTGGGTGTTCGTGTCCACCATCTCGGTCTACGCCGACGACGCCGACCCGGCCGGGCCCGGCGCCGGCCGGSKGCGCGAGCCGGTCATCGACGACGTCGACCTCGCGACCGACCCCGACGCGTACGGCGGGATGAAGGTCGCCTGCGAGCGGCTGGTCCTCGACGCCCACCCGGACGCCGCGGTCGTGCGGCCCGGCCTGATCGTCGGGCCCGGCGACCCCAGCGGGCGGTTCACCTACTGGGCGGCGCGCTCGGAGGAGACCGGCCCCGTGCTCGCGCCCGGCGACCCCGCCGCGCCGGTGCAGGTCATCGACGTGCGCGACCTCGCCGCGTGGCTGGTCACCGTGGCCGAGCAGCGCACCGGCGGCACGTTCGACGCCGTCGGACCGGTGGTGCCCTTCGGCGACTTCCTCGGCGAGTGCCTCCCCGACGCCGACCTCGCCTGGGTCGACCAGGACTTCCTCCAGGCTGAGGGTGTCGAGCCGTGGGCCGGCCCCGACAGCATCCCGGTGTGGCTCCCCCGCCCTGAGTACGACGGCATGCTGGCCCACGACCAGCAGCCCGCCCTCGTCGCCGGGCTGGTCGTGCGCCCGCTCGCCGAGACCACCCGCGACACCCGCGCGTGGCTGGCCGCCGACCCGGCCGCGGTGGTCACCGGCATCGACCGGGCCCGGGAGGCCGGGCTGCTCGCGCGCTGGCGCGAGCGCTGACTTCGGGCTGCGGCCCGCCGTCACCTAGCCTCCTCGGGTGCCTCGCCCGTTCCGCATCGCCACCGCCAACATCAACGGCATCCGCGCCGCGCACCGCCGCGGCTTCGACGACTGGCTCGCGACCCGCGGCTGCGACGTCGTCACCCTGCAGGAGGTGCGCTGCCCGGTCGACGCGCTGCCGGAGGGCGCCTTCGGCGACTTCCACGCGGCGTACGACGCCGGCGAGCTCGCCGGGCGCAACGGGGTCGCCGTGCTGACCCGCCAGCCGCCGGCTGCCGTGCGGACCTGGTCGGTCACCGACCCCGACCGCCCCCTGCCGCGGGCGCTGCGCACGCACGCGACCGAGGGCCGCTACGTGGAGGTCGACCTGGCCGACGTACCCCTCACCGTCGCCAGCCTCTACCTGCCCAAGGGCGGGCTGCCGGCCCACCTGCAGGACCCGCGGCGGATGCGCGAGGCGCCGGACGGGGGCGCGAAGCACGCCCGCAAGATGAAGTTCATGGCCGGCTTCGCCCGCCACCTCGCCGCGTCGCGCAAGGCGGCTGCTGCGCAGGGCCGTGAGTTCCTGCTGACCGGCGACCTCAACATCGCGCACACCCGCCACGACGTGGCGAACTGGCGGCGCAGCAACCAGGTCGAGGGCTTCCTGCCCGAGGAGCGCGCGTGGCTCGACGCCCAGCTCAGCCCGCGCACCCTCGTCGACGTCGTGCGCCGGCTCAACCCGGACGTCGACGGGCCGTACTCGTGGTGGAGCTGGCTGGGCCGCGCCTACGAGAAGGACGCCGGCTGGCGCATCGACTACCACCTGGCCACCCCGCGACTCGCCCGCGCGGCGCAGGTCGCGGTCGTCGATCGCGAGCACCTCGGCGTGCGACTCAGCGACCACGCGCCGGTGGTCGTCGACTACGACCTCGACGCCCTGGCCTGACCGGACGGAGCCGGGAGGGTCAGGCCACGCCGCGCTCGCCGCGCACCGGCACCACCGCGACCGCGAGGAGCGGGAAGAGCGCCGCGAGGGCGAACGTCGTCCCGTAGCCGGAGGCCGTGATCGCCAGCCCCGCCAGCGGCGGCACCGCGACCGCGGCGACGTGCTGCGCGGTGTTCTGCAGCCCGAGCGCACGCCCGGACCAGTACGGCCCCGCCCGCTCGGCGACCGCGGTGAAGGCCAGCCCGTTGTCGGCGACGGTCACGGCCGACGCGACGACCAGCAGCACCACCGCCGCCGCAGCGACCGCGCCGGACGAGTCGGCGCCAGCTGCGGCGAGGCCGAGGAGCGCCATGGTCGCGGCCGCGACGACGGCGACCGCCCGCATCGGCCGCATCCGGCCGCCGACCCGGTCGGAGACCCAGCCGGCGGCGACGCGGGCTGCGGCGCCCGCGACCTGGGTGCCGGCGACGACCAGGCCGGCGACGCCCGGCGACCAGCCGAGGTCGGTCACCAGCCAGGTCAGGCCGAAGGTCCACACCAGGAACTGCGGCACGACCAGCAGCACCGACGCACCGTGCACGCGGGCCAGGAAGCCGTCCTGCCGGTAGGGGTTCGTGGCCGTGCCGGTCGCCACCCGCGGCGGCCGGGGCGGGTCGAGGACGACGAGCGCCACCAGGACCGCGCTGAGGGCCGTGGCTAGCGTCGGCACGAGCAGGGCCGGGCCGATGCCGTGGTGGTGGGCGATCACCGCGACCGTGCCCGCGGACAGGCCCACGCCGAGCGGCTGCCCCGTCTGCCGGATGCCCATCGCCAGCCCGCGCCGCTCCGGCGGGAACCAGCCGACGACCACCCGGCCGGAGGCGGAGTTGGTCGCCGCGGCGCCGACGCCGCCGACGGCCAGCGCGGCGGCCATCGGCCACGGGTCACCCGTCAGCGTGGCGGCCGCACCGCCGAGCGCGGCGATGACGAGACCGCCCAGGAGTGCGAACCGCTCGCCGCGGCGGTCGACGACCAGGCCCCACGCGACGAGCGAGACCATCATCCCGGTCATCGCCGCCGAGGCGACCAGGCCGGCCTCGGCCAGCGACATCCCGTAGCCGCCGTCGGCGACCGGCCGGTGCAGCTCGGGGATGAGGAAGCTCGGCGCCACGACCATCGCGGCGGACGCGGCCTGCCCGCCGGTGCTCACTGCCAGCATCGCCCAGCGCCGGGCGCCGGAGACCGTGCGGGTCGGCGCAGCCTCGGTCGCGGTCATCGTCCCAGTGAACCACCTGTCCGTCCAGCGAGACGAATCTGTCTCGCTGGGCGGATAACTCAGTCGCCGGACGGCACGATCGCCGAGATCACGGTCCCGTCCGCGCGCTGGATCCCGGCGGGGTACGGCGGCTCGCCGCCCAGCCGCGGACCCTGGTGCTCGAGCGCGACGGTCACCGGCGCGCCGGCGCCGACCTTGACCAGCTCCCCGCGCACGGACAGCGTGACCGGGCCGGTGCCCTCCTCGACGTACAGCTCCAGCTCCTCGGGCCGCACGGTCACCCGCAGCCGGGTGCCCTGGAGGGTGACCCGGTAGGTCAGCGACTCCCAGCCGTCGGGCAGCCGCGGGTCGATCTGCCACTGCTGGTCGCCCGCGCCGGAGCCGATGTCGCGGAAGCCGCCGAAACCGGACACCAGGGCGCTCCACACGCCGCCGGTCGAGGCGACGTGCACGCCGTCGGCGGTGTTGTTGTGCCGGTCCGCGAGGTCGACGAAGAGCGCCGCGACGAAGTAGCGCAGCGCGAGGTCGTGGTAGCCGACCTCGGCGGCGATGATCGACTGCACGACCGCCGACAGCGTCGAGTCACCGGTGGTGATCGGGTCGTAGTAGTCGAAGTCCGCCTTCTTCTGCTCCGCGGTGAACTCCTCGCCCTGCAGGAAGAGCGCCAGCACGACGTCGGCCTGCTTGAGCACCTGGAAGCGGTAGATCACCAGCGGGTGGTAGTTCAGCAGCAGCGGCCGCTTGTCGAGCGGGGTGTTCTCCAGGTCCCACATCTCGCGCTCGAGGAAGTGCGCGTCCTGCGGGTGGATGCCGAGGAACTCGTCGTAGGGGATGAACATCCCCTGCGCGCACTGCGCCCACTCCTCCGGCTCCTCCTCGGTCAGGCCGGTACGACGGACCAGCGCCTGGTAGGCGTCCGGGTCGTTGCGCTGCAGCTCCCACACCGCCCGGGCGGCGCGACGGAGGTTGAATCGCGCGAGGACGTTCGTGTAGAGGTTGTCGTTCACCACGGTCGTGTACTCGTCCGGCCCGGTGACGCCGTGGATGTGGAAGGTGCGCTTGTTCTCGTCGCGCCAGAAGCCGAGGTCGGCCCACATCCGCGCGGTCTCGACGAAGATGTCGACGGCCTCGCGGCTGAGGAACTCCTCGTCGCCGGTCGCCCCGACGTACTGGCTCAGGGCGTAGGCGATGTCCGCGTCGATGTGGTACTGCGCGGTGCCGGCGGCGTAGTAGGCCGACGCCTCGTGGCCGTTGATCGTGCGCCACGGGTAGAGCGCGCCCTTCTGCGACAGCTCGCGGGCGCGGTGGCGCGCGTTGCCCAACAGGGAGTAGCGGAAGCGCAGCGCGTTCCGGGCGGCCCACGGCAGCGTGTAGGTGAGGAACGGCATCACGTAGATCTCGGTGTCCCAGAAGTAGTGGCCGCCGTACCCCGAGCCGCTCACCCCCTTCGCCGCGATGCCCTGCCCCTCGGCGCGCGCCGACGCCTGGAGGATCGAGAAGATGTTCCAGCGGATCGCCTGCTGCAGCGCCGGGTGGCCGGGCACCTCGACGTCGGCGCGGGCCCAGAAGTCCGCCAGCCATGCCTCCTGGGCGGCGAACTGCTGCTCGACGCCCTCCTCGTGGGTGCGGTCCAGCGTGCGCTCGCAGCGGTCGATCAGCTCGCGCGGTGGCACCGTGGTGGCGGTGTGGAAGGACACCAGCTTGGTCAACCGCACCGGGACGTCGGGCTCGGCGGCGATCCGGTAGATCACCTTCGCCATGTCGTCCTCGGAGTGGACCTCCATGGAGTACGACGCCTCGGTCTCGAGCGTGTGGTCGGCGACGACCCCGAGGGTCATCCCGCTCTCCGCGGTACGGAAGCCGAGCTTGATCCGGCCGGTCTCGCGGTCGGCGCCGTGCAGGCGCGGCACCAGCACGCGGCGCTCGAACATCTCCGCCTTGCGCGGGTCGGCGCCGCCCTCGCCGGAGTCGTCGCCGGAGGCGTCGGCCTCCTCCTTCTCCATGTCCTGCCGGTTGATCAGCTGCGAGGAGATCGCCAGGGACGCCCGCTGGTCGAGCAGGGTGACCTCGAAGGTCAGCACGGCGAGGTGGCGCTGCTCGAGCGGCACCATGCGGGTGCTGCGGATCCGCACCCGCTTGCCGCCGGGCGTGCGCCACAGCAGGTCGCGGGTGAGCACACCGGTGCGGAAGTCGAGCGCGCGCTCGTACTCGATGAGGTCGGCGACCGACACCTGCAACGGCTCGTCGTCGACGTAGAGCCGGATCACCTTCGGGTCCGGGACGTTGACGATCGTCTGCCCGATACGGGCGAAGCCGTAGGCCTCCTCCGCGTGGGAGATCGGCCAGGTCTCGTGGAAGCCGTTGATGAACGAGCCGTCCAGGTGGGCGTCGCGGCTCTCGGAGTAGTTGCCGCGCAGGCCCAGGTAGCCGTTGCCGACGGTGAACAGCGACTCGGTCATGCCCAGGTCGGAGGAGTCGAAGCGGGTCTCGACCAGGCGCCACTCGTCGGCGGGGAAGCGGGTGCGGTCGAGCGGGTCGGTCAGCGGCGGCGCCTTGTGCGAGGGGCCCTCGAAGGCGTTCACGCGGCGTCTCCCGCCACCAGCTCGGCCAGGTCGGCGACCACCACGTCCGCACCCGCGTCGGTGAGCGCCTTCGCACCGGCGCCGCGGTCGACGCCGATCACCAGCCCGAAGTCCCCGGCCCGGCCGGCGGCGACGCCGTTGATCGCGTCCTCCAGAACCACCGACCGCGCGTTGGTCGCGCCGAGCGTCTCCGCGGCGTGGGCGAAGGTGTCAGGGGCCGGCTTGCCCGGCAGGCCCAGCTCGGCAGCCAGCCCGCCGTGCATGACGGTCGCGAAGTAGTGGCTCAGGCCAGCGGCCTCCAGCACCGCGGGGGCGTTGCGCGACGACGAGACGACCGCCATCGGCTTGCCCTGCGCGTGCAGCTGCTCGATCAGCCGCACCGAGCCGGGGTAGGCCGCCACACCCTCCGCGGCGAGCACGTCGTTGAACGCGTCGTTCTTGCGGTTGCCCAGCCCGCACACGGTCTCCGCGTCCGGCGGGTCGTCGGGCGTGCCCTCCGGGAGGCTGATCCCGCGGGACTCGAGGAAGGAGCGCACGCCGTCGTAGCGCGGCTTGCCGTCCACGTGGTCGAAGTAGTCCTGGTCGGTGTACGCCGGGTAGTCGACCCCGTCGCGCGCGGACTGCGCCGCGAGGAAGGCGGAGAACATCGCCGCCCAGGCGTGCATGTGCACCTCCGCCGTCGGCGTGACGACGCCGTCGAGGTCGAAGAGCACGGCGTCGTACTGGTCCCAGTCCACTGAGGTGTCAGGCACGGACTCAGGCTAACGGCACGGCGGGTGTCGACACGCGGTCGCGAAGGTGTGACGGAGGTGACCGGGTCCGGCGGCCGGGAGGTTCGGCGGGCGGTCGGGGAGGGTAAAGAAACCGGCGTCAGGGGGGCCGATGTCAACAATCGCATTCGAGGACGCGGGACGGCGTTCTACCGTGATGCGGTCCGACCGGCGCAGGGCAACACCGCCGGCTCGTCACTGGGGGATCGATGCAAGGTCTGCGTGCAACAACGCCTGACCGCTGGGGGCTGCCACGGCTGCCCGGCGACCTCGTCGTGCGCCGGCACGTCGAGCAGGCCCTCGACCAGTGGTCACCGATGACGCTCGTCGTCGCGCCGCAGGGAACCGGCCGGACGACGGCGCTCGCGTCCTGGCTCCGGGCCCGGCCGTCCGACGACCTCGCGGTCGCGTGGGTGGACGTCCTGCCCGGGGAGGACCCCGCCGAGGTCTGGCGCCGCGTCGCCGACGGCCTCGGGCTGCGGGTCCGGCGGCGCCGCGACCCGGTCGCGGCGCTGGGTCGCCTCTTGCGCACCGCGGGACGGGTCGTCGTCGTGCTCGAGGACGTGCCGGCGGACGACCAGGAGTTGCTCGTCTCGGCCGCCCGGCTCGCGCACCGGCACGACAACCTCTTCGTGCTCGCCACGACCCTGCGGGCGCCGTCGCTCCCGCTCCTCCACCCGCTCGTGGAGGTCACCGTCCTCGACCGTGACGACCTGCGGCTGCGCCCCGAGGAGGTGGTCGAGCTCGCGCGCCGGCGTGGGGTGGAGTGTGACGAGCTGGTGCAGTCCTGGCTGCGCCGGTACGACGGCTGGGCGGTGCTGGTCGACCGTGCCACCCGGGTCCTCGCCGAGCTCGGTGGCGACCCCTCCCTCAGCCGGGCCGCGACCCTCGAGGCCACCGCGGCGGCCCTCGACGACGAGGTCGCGAGCTGGCTGGTCGACCGCCTCGTGCCGGCAGAGCTCGAGCTGCTCACCCGGGCGTCGCACCTCGGCCGGCTCGACGCCCGGACCGTCGCGAGGATCGCCGACGACCCGGACCCGGCGCCGCTGGTCGGGCGGCTGGTCGAGCTCGGGATGCTGCGTGAGGTCGCGCGCGGCAACGAGGTCCTGCTCGAGGTCCCCGACGTGGTGCGCCCCGCCCTCCGCCTGGCCCCCTGCACCTGGGGTGCGCAGGAACGGCGGGCCCTCCAGCGCGAGCTGCTCGAGGAGGCCAGGCGGGAGGACCGGTGGCGCGAGGCGTTCCGCCAGGTGCTCGAGATGGACGACTCCGGCCTGCTCGTCGAGCTCTTCGAGGAGGCCTGGATGTTCGTGGCGTACGACGCCGCGCTGATGGCCCGCGTCCTCGAGGTGGTCGGCCGCGCCGGTGTCGGAGACCGGCCGACCGTCTCGATGGCGGCGACGGCGTACCGCGCCTGGGCGAAGGACGGTGCCGACTGGCCGGAGGGCATCGACACCGCCCGGCTGCTCGGCGGTGCCGGAGCGACGCCCCTCGGGCGCGCGGCGCGGGCGCTGGTCGAGATGGGTGACGCGCGGGTGTCCGGCCGGATCGGCGACGCCGCCGAGCTCGCGGAGTCGGCCGCCGAGCCGGCCTGCCGCGCGCTCGCCCGCGACGACAACCCCGCCGTGCTCGAGATGCTGCCCACCCTGTGGCTGCAGACCGGCATCACCTGGCTGCTGGCCGACGAGTGGTCCCGCGCCGTGGACTGCTTCCGCGAGGCCCGGCACTGGAGCTGCCACGACCCCTCCCACGCCGTCGCCGCCACCGCGGCCAGTGCCCTGGCCCTGGTCGCCGCCGTGACCGGTGACGCGGTCGGTGCGCGCCAGCACCTGGCCGACGCCACGACGGCGTCGGACGTCGTCGTGCCGCCCTGCCTGCAGGTCTTCCACGACCTCGCCCGGTTCGCCCTCGCCGTCGAGGAGATGCGCGAGCACGAGGCGCGGACCGTCGTCGACGGGCTCCGGCTGCGGACCGGGGGCGAGACGTGGCCCTTCGTCCTGCTCGCGGTGGCGGGCTACGAGCTGATGTGGGGCGACCCGTCCACCGTCCTGGTCGAGCTCGACCGGGCGCGCGAGCTGCACCCGGCCCACTGCCAGCCGGGCACCTGGGCCCACGTGGTGCTGGCCCAGCTCGAGGTCGACGCCCGCACGGCGGCCGGCCAGGGCACCCTGGCCCGGCGGGTGCTGGCCGAGGCGACGCAAGACGCCGACTGGGCCGTCGTACGACGGGCCCGGCTGGCCGCGCTCGAGGGTCGCCCCGAGGACGTGCTGGTCGAGGCGCTGTCCGAGGACGCCTGGCTGCGCCACCGGCTCGACCTCGCCCTGCTGCAGGCCGCCGCGCAGGCCGAGCTCGGCTGGTCCAGCCCGGGCCGGCCGCCGGGGGAGCGCGCGGCCCGGCTGCTGCGGCGGCACCGGTGCTGGTCGTCGGTGGCGCAGCTGCCCCCGCGGCTGCGCGAGCGGCTGGCCGACACCGTCGAGCTGGGCGACCTGCTCGGGTTCCGCGTCGGCGTGCCCACCGTGTTCCCGGACCAGGTCGAGGTGGTCACCCTCGCCGAGCACGAGCAGGTCGTCCTCGACTGCCTGGCGCGCGGGCTGAGCGTCGAGCAGACCGCCGCGGAGCTGGTCGTCCCGTCGAGCACGGTGCAGGACCAGGCGACTGCGCTCTACCGCAAGCTCGGTGCCGGCGGCCGGAAGGAGGCGCTGGCCCGGGCCCGGGCGCTCGGGCTGGTCGGTTCCGTCGCCTCCTGACGGGGGGCCGCCTCCGGTGGCCCGCCTGCGGTGGCCGACGAGACGCATCTCTCAGGATCAGGGTCGCCTCAGGGGACCCACCGATCTGCCAAGGGCTCCACGTTCTGGTGGAATACGACTCATGCGGCTCCCCTTCATCGGCTCGGTCATCGGGCCCGTGCTCGACCCGGTCCTCGGACCGGTCAAGCAGCGCGTGGGCATGTGGCTCCTGAACCGGACCATGCGCAACGGCATCGACCTGCGGAAGCTGCGCTTCCTGCCGGAGTCGGTCACGCTGCCGCTCAAGCGCGACGGCCTCGACCCGCTCCCCGAGATGAAGCGGGTGCAGGCCGAGCAGCCGGTGAAGAAGCYCSCGSAGCTCTTCGGCCGCGGCGTGTGGCTGGGCAGCGGGTACGACGCCGCCCGCGAGGTCCTCGCCGGCGGTGCCGAGACGTGGTCCAACGACCTCGGCCAGTTCGTCTCCCAGGAGGGACGCAGCGAGGAGGAGCAGATCGGCGGCCTCGGCATGACCGACCCGCCGCTGCACACCCAGCTGCGCAAGTACCTCACGCCCGAGTTCACGATGCGCCGCCTCGCCCGTCTCCAGCCGGGGATCGAGTCGATCGTGCAGCAGCGCCTCGACGCGATGGAGGCCGCCGGTCGCGACGGCCGTGCGGTCGACATGGTGCAGGAGTTCGCCTTCGCCGTACCGTTCGACGTCATCTGCGACCTCCTCGGCCTGCCGGTCGACGACCGCGCCCGCTTCCTCGAGCTCGGCGTCGCGCGCTTCGACCTCACCGAGGGCGGCGCCGGCGCGTTCGGGGCGGCCGCCCACACCCGTGAGTTCCTCATCAACGCGGTGCGCGAGCAGCGGGCCGACCCCGGTGACGGCCTGATCGGCGCGCTGCTGAAGGAGCACGGTGACGAGCTCGACGACGTCACGCTGGGCGGTATCGCCGACGGCGTCTTCCTCGGCGGCTACGAGACCTCCGCCAGCATGCTTGCGCTCGGCGCCTACCTCATCGCCACCACTCCGCAGGCCGGCGAGATGCTGCGCTCCGGCGACGGCGAGCAGGTCAACAAGGTGATCGAGGAGCTGCTGCGCCACCTGTGCGTGGTCCAGCTCGCGTTCCTGCGCTTCGCCAGGACCGACGTCGAGGTGGGCGGCGTGCGCATCAAGGAGGGCGACGCCGTCGGCGTCTCGCTCCTGGCCGCCAACCGCGACCCTGCGCTCGCCGAGGGCATCGACGAGTTCGACCCGTCCCGCGAGCCGACCCGGCACCTCGCCTTCGGCTGGGGCATGCACCGCTGCGTCGGTGCCGAGCTCGCCCGCATGGAGCTGCGCACCGCCCTGCGGATGCTCGCCGAGCGCTTCCCCGACCTCGCCATGGCCGCCGACATCGACGACCTCGAGTTCCGCAAGCTCTCCGCCGTGTACGGCGTCGAGGCGCTCCCCGTCCTCCTCGAGGGCGCCCGCGCCGAGATCTCCGCCTGACGCACCCCGTCGGTGCCCCCGACCCGGGGGTGCCGGCGTTCGTGCTCGTCCGGCGCGGCTCCTCGACTTGATGGATTGAAGACTTTTTCAAGTCTTGTCCTATGCTGGTCGGGCGGGCGCGCGCACCGGGCGTGCGCCGACCGAGCCGACGGGGGTCGACGATGGGCGTGCCGCTCTACCAGGCCAAGGCGGAGTTCTTCCGCACCCTCGGCCACCCCGCGCGTATCCGGATCCTCGAGCTGCTCGCCGAGCGCGACCACGCCGTGCACGAGCTGCTCGAGCAGATCGCCATCGAGCCGAGCAACCTGTCCCAGCAGCTCGCCGTGCTGCGTCGTACCTCCATGGTCGTGTCGCGACGCCAGGGTGGGCAGGTCGTCTACTCCATCAGCGTGCCCGAGGTGCGTGACCTGCTCCTCGCGGCGCGGACCATCCTCGTCGGACTCGCCGAGGCGCAGGCCGAGTTCGAGGACGACCTGATCGTCACGAGGGACTGATGGCCAGGCGCTCCCCGGTCCCGGGCGCCGTGTCCCTCGGCGCTGCCCGCCTGCTGCCGCGGCGTGACGACTGGACCCGGTCCCGCCCGGCCCGCGACCTGACCGCGGGCGTCATGGTGGCGCTCGTTGCGCTGCCGCTCGCGCTCGGCTTCGGCGCCAGCTCCGGGGTGGGTGCCGGGGCGGGCGTCGTGACCGCGATCGTGGCTGGCGCGGTGGCCGCCGTGTTCGGCGGGAGCCACGTCCAGGTCAGCGGCCCGACCGGGGCGATGACGGTGGTGCTCGTCCCGATCGTCGCCGACCACGGCCCCGACGGCGTCCTGGTGGTCGGCCTGCTCGCCGGCCTCCTGCTCCTCGGCCTGGCGCTCAGCGGCGCCGGCCGCGCGGTCCGCTACATCCCGGTGCCGGTGATCGAGGGGTTCACCGTCGGCATCGCTGCGATCATCGCGCTCCAGCAGTTGCCCTCGGCGCTCGGCGTGGACGTCCACGCCGAGAAGGTGCTGGTGCTCGCCGTCGAGGCCGGCCGGGCGTGGCTGGAGGAGCCGCACCCGGGCGCCGTGGCGGCCCCCCGCGCGTCGAGCCCGACGTCGTGGCGGTGATCCTGCTCGGGGCGCGGGTCCGCCCCGGCTTCCCGTTCGCACTGCTGGCCGTGGCCGGCGCGACGGTGCTCAACGTCGTCGTCCGCGACGCCGGCGACGGGGACCCGGGCGGCGGCCTGGCCACGATCGGGCACCTGCCCTCCGGCCTGCCGGCACCGCACCTGCCCGCCGTCCCGTGGGCGCACCTCGACTCGCTCCTCCTCGCCGCGGTGGCGGTGGCCGCCCTCGGCGCCCTGGAGAGCCTGCTCTCGGCGAGCGTGGCCGACGCGATGACCGTCGGTGAGCGGCACGAGCCGGACCGCGAGCTCCTCGGCCAGGGCCTGGCCAACGTCGCGAGCCCGCTGTTCGGCGGCCTCCCCGCCACCGCCGCGATCGCGCGGACCGCGGTCAACGTGCGCGCCGGGGCGACGTCACGGCTGGCCGCGCTCGTGCACGCGCTGGTGCTGCTGGCGGTCGTCCTCGTCGGGGCCCGCTGGGTCGCCGAGATCCCGATGGCCGCGCTGGCGGGCGTGCTGGTCGCCACCGCCGTGCAGATGGTCCGGGTGTCCAGCCTGTCGGCCCTGGTCCGCTCCACCCGCGGCGACGCCGCCACCCTGGTCGTGACCGCCGTCGCGACCGTCGCGCTCGACCTGGTCGCCGCCGTCCTCGTGGGCCTGGTCGCAGCCGGGTTCTTCGCCCTCCGCCAGACGGCCCGCACCGCGCGGCTGGAGGAGATCTCGCTCGACGACGCGGCCGACCGCGGCGGGCCGGGCGACCGCAGCGACCACCTGGAGGAGGAGCGGCGGCTTCTCGACGAGCAGGTCGTCGCCTACCGCATCGACGGCCCGCTCTTCTTCGCAGCGGCCCACGACTTCCTGCTCGAGCTCGCCGAGGTCAGCCGGGTCCGCGTGGTCGTGCTCCGGATGTCGCACGTCACCACGATCGACGCCACCGGTGCCCACGTGCTCGCCGACGTCATCGGTCGACTCGAGCGCCGTGGTGTCACCGTCCTGCTCTCCGGGGTCCGTCCGCAGCACCGCGCGGTCCTCGAGCAGCTGGGCGTCCTGGATGGCCTCGCCCACGAGCGCCACCTCTTCGCCACCACGCCGGAGGCGATCGCCCACGCCCGTGACCACGCCGCCCGGACCGCCCACGGGTGAGCGGGCCGGACGGCGCGGTCGCGGCGTCTACCTGCCGGCGGAGAGGCGGTACTGCCGCACCGAGAGCGGGGCGAAGACGGCGATGATGAGGACGACCCAGATCAGCGTGTAGGCGACCGGGTGCTGCAGCGACCAGGCGTCGGAGCCGGGCCCGACGCCGGTGTTGCCGAACAGGTCGCGGCTGGCCTGGGTGACCGCGGAGACCGGGTTCCACTCCACCACCGGCTTGAGGAAGCTGTTGAACGACGAGGTCGGCACGAAGGCGTTCGAGATGAACGTCAGCGGCATGATCACGATGAACGACGCGTTGTTGATGACCTCGACGCTCGGCACCATCAGGCCGACCATCGCCATCACCCAGCTGATCGCGTAGCCGAAGAGCAGCAGCAGGGCGAAGCCGACGAGGGCGTCGAGGAAGCCTTCGCGGATCCGCCAGCCGACGATGAGCCCGGTGAGCGCCATGATGATGAGCGACAGCACGTTGTAGACCACGTCGGACGCCGTACGGCCGACGAGGACGGCGGAGTTGGACATCGGCAGCGACCGGAAGCGGTCGATGATGCCCTTCTGCATGTCCTCGGCCAGGCCGGCGCCGGTGAAGGTCGCGCCGAACACGATGGTCTGGCCGAAGATGCCGGCGATCAGCCACTCGCGGTAGTTGACGCCGGGCGTCTCGATCGCGCCGCCGAAGACGTAGGCGAACAGCAGCACGAACATGATCGGGCTGATCAGGACGAAGACCAGGATCTCCGGGACCCGGACGATCTTGATCAGGTTGCGCTGGGCGACGACCCAGCCGTCGTTGAGGGACTGGGCGATCGTGCTCACTGCTGGGCCTCCGTCTGCTCGGTGGTGCTCTCGTGCCCGGTCAGGGTCAGGAAGACGTCGTCGAGGGTCGGCCGGCGCAGGCCGACGTCGAGGACCTTGACCGCCTCGCGCTCGAAGGCCTGCAGCACGCGGAGCAGGTCACCCGCGGCCTCGTCGCCGACGGCGGCCTTCAGTTCGCGCCCACCCGCCTCGACCTGGACCTCGCCGACCGCGACCTGGTTGAGGACGCGCGCGGCGGCGTCGGAGTCGGCCGGGCTGGACAGCACGACCTCGATCCGCTGGCCGCCGGTCTGCGCCTTGAGCTCGTCGGCGGTCCCGTGCGCGATCTCGCGGCCGTGGTCGATGACCACGATGTCGTCGGCGAGCACGTCGGCCTCCTCGAGGTACTGCGTCGTCAGCAGCAGCGTCGCGCCGTCGGCGACCAGCTCGCGGATGACGTCCCACATCAGCTGCCGGCTGCGCGGGTCGAGCCCGGTGGTCGGCTCGTCGAGCACGATCACCGGCGGCGCCGCGACCAGCGCGCACGCCAGGTCGAGGCGTCGGCGCTGGCCGCCGGAGTAGGTCTTCGTGGGCCGGCCGGCGAACTCGGTGAGGTCGAACCGCTCGAGAAGCTCCTGCGCCCGGGCCTTCGAGCGCTGGCGGCCGAGGTGGTAAAGCCGGCCGATCATGACGAGGTTCTCGGCCGCGGTGAGGTGCTCGTCGACGGCGGCGTACTGCCCCGACAGGCCGATCTTCGCCTTGGCGGTGGCCGGGTCGGCCACCACGTCGATCCCGGCCACGCGGGCCGTGCCCGCGTCGGGCTTCAGCAGCGTGGTCAGGCAGCGCACGGCCGTGGTCTTGCCCGCTCCGTTAGGCCCGAGCAGGGCCAGCACCTTGCCCTCTGGCACCGCCAGGTCGAGGCCGGCGAGGGCCTCGACGTCCTTGTAGCGCTTGACCAGACCGGTCGCGCTGATCATCGGTTCGCTCATGACTGTCCCTACGTCTCCTCTTCGTGATCCCCGTGTCGAACACTAGGGACCGCCACCGACATCGGAACTCATCGCCGGCTCCGGTCCGGGTACCGGGGATGTGCCGCACCCCGCTCCCCCTGCGCCGCCCGCTCCCGGGGGAAGGCAAGGCTTGCTTTTCTGGAATGAATCAAGAAAAGCGGGGTACTGTGGAGACATCGCATCCGACGAAAGGAAGCAGAACCGATGACGACCACCGCAACCCGCCACCGCGCCGAGCGGCACGTCTCGCACCCCGCCTACCGCGCCGACGAGACCGTCGCTGGCCACCTCCAGCAGCTCCTCGTCGACCTCAGCGACCTCGCGATCCAGGGCAAGCAGGCCCACTGGAACATCGTGGGCCCGAACTTCCGGGACCTGCACCTCCAGCTCGACGAGATCGTCGACGCCGCCCGTGCCTTCGCCGACGACGTCGCCGAGCGCATGCGTGCCCTCTACGTCGTCCCGGACGGCACCTCCGCCCGGATCGCTGCGCAGAGCAGCCTGCCGGCCTTCCCGCAGGGCGAGGTCCTGACCGGCGACGCGATCGACGCGATCGTGGCGTCCCTCTACGCCGTGTGCGGCACGGCTCGTCGCATCCACGACGACGTCGACGCCGCCGACCCGACGACCGCCGACCTGCTGCACACCATCCTCGAGCGCCTCGAGCAGCTCGCCTGGCTCACCGACGCCGAGCGTCGCGTCCCGGGCGCCTCGGTGCCCGAGGCCATCCGCGCCTGACGCCCGTCAGCGCTCCCAGCGGCTGACCCGCCCGCCCCGGACCTCCACCCGGTCCGGCGGGCGGGGCATAGCGCCGGGCCGAGCGTTGCTCCCGGTGGCTGAGGCGCGACGAGCGCCAGCGAGGAGCCTCGAAACCTCCGGGCCTTGATGGCGGGCTGTCGCGAGCTCAGTACGGCGGGCGC
>NZ_VLJQ01000131.1:0-2252 GCF_007829375.1 Nocardioides sp. J9
GGCTCGGCCGCGGGCGGCCTCGCACCTCAACCACCGGGAGTCAGGCCGCAGCGAACCCAAGGCCTGCCGCCAGGCGGACTGTGCCACCCACCGGAGGCAACTGCCCGTGCGGCTTCCGTCGACAGGCGACACGCTCGCGCCGAAAAACAGGCGACGACCCCCGGGTGGAGCGTTCCCGGGGGTCGTCGCGGACGGGGTGCTGGTGTCAGCGGCCGATCAGGCTGCCGAGGCCGAGGCCCTCGAGGACGTCGGCGAGGCCGAGCATCTCGAGCAGGTCGATCACGCCGAGGTTCTCGAGGACCCACGTCAGGCCGAGGGCCTTGACGAGCGGGCTGAGGCCGAGGGTGTCGAGGAGGTCGAAGAGCTGCTGCTCGGCCTGCTCCGGCGTCGCGGCGGACTTGCAGACCTTGTTCGCGACGCGCGCGGCGGTCAGGGCCTCGCGGTTGTTGCGGATGTTCTTGCGGATGGTCTTCACCCGCACGACCGAGGCACTGTGCTTGGCACGGGCGTCACGGAGCTTGCGGACCTTCTTCGGGGTCCGGTGCGCCTTGACGCCGCGCTGGAGCTTCACGACGTTCGTCTTCAGCTTCTTCATCCGCTTGACCGCAGCGGCCTCACGGGTTCTGCCGATCGTGACCCGGTTCTTGATGTTGGTCACCCGCTTCGCCGTGGCGGAGCAGTCGACCGCGGTGGTCTCCGCGGCCAGGGCCGGCGTGGGGCCGGCGATCGTGGCGACGCCTCCCAGCGTCAGCGCGAGTGCGAGCAGCAGCTTGACTGCAGCACGGATCATCATGGTCTCCCTCAAGACTCTGTCCGCGGTCGCGCAGCGACCACGGACGATTCAGACCCATACCCCGCGCGTCCGGCGCAGGGCCATCCCCATGACGAGCCCTTGACACGTGTCAAGGGAACAACTTAGTGAGGGTTCGGCAAGTTGTGTGGGTATTCAGTCCCGGGGTGTCGTGATCCGTCTCACCCATGTGCCCCGTCGATCGGACGAACCTTCGACGGATCAGGTGGGGTTCGGCTGCGCGCCACCGAAGCGGCGGTCGCGCCGGGCGTACTCCTCGATGGCCGCCCACAGGTGGCGGCGGTCGACGTCGGGCCAGAGCACGTCGCTGAAGACGAGCTCGGCGTACGCCGCCTGGTAGAGCATGAAGTTCGAGAGCCGCTGCTCCCCCGAGGTGCGCCAGATCAGGTCGGCGTCGGTGAGCTCGGGGACGTAGAGGTAGCGCCCCAGCGTGCGGTCGTCGACGCGGTCGGGGTTCACCTTGCCGGCCGCGACGTCGCGGGCCAGGGCGCGCGCGGCGTCGCCGAGCTCGGAGCGCCCGCCGTAGTTCACGCACATGGTGAGGGTGAGGACGTCGTTGTGCTTCGTGAGCTCCTCGGTGGTGCGCAGCTCGTCGATGACCGACTTCCACAGCCGCGGTGCGCGGCCGGCCCACCGCACCCGGATGCCACGCTCGTGCATCTCCTCGCGCCGGCGCCGGACCACGTCGCGGTTGAAGCCCATCAGGAACTTCACCTCCTCCGGGCTGCGCGACCAGTTCTCGGTGGAGAAGGCATAGGCCGAGACCGCCTTCACGCCGATCTCGATCGCGCCCTCGACGACGTCGAAGAGGCTGGACTCGCCCTCCTCGTGGCCGCGCGTGCGCGGCAGCCCGCGCTCCTTGGCCCAGCGGCCGTTGCCGTCCATGACGATCGCGACGTGCTTCGGCACCAGCTCGGCCGGGATCTGCGGCGGGCGGGCACCGGACGGGTGCGGGGTCGGCGGCAGCGGCTCGGCACGGCGGGCGCTCGCCGCAGCGGCGGCGCGGGTACGACGGGAGGCGCGGGTCACGGGGACCAGTCTGTCAGCGCCGTCGCTCAGCGCTCGACGTAGGCCAGCGAGCGCAGGCCGCGCTCGAGCTGCCACTGCACGAACGCCGCGACCAGGCCGGTCGCCTCCTTCGCGTGCCGCGACTCGGCGGCCTCGACGACGGTCCAGTCGCCGGCGAGCAGCGCACCGAGCAGGGTGAGCGTCTCCGGGGCTGGCGCGGCGGAGCCGGGGATCCGGCAGGTCGAGCAGAGCACGCCGCCCATCGAGGGGTTGAACCACCGGTGGTGGGTCAGCTCGCCGGTGGCGGTCACCGGTGGTCGGCCGCAGTGGGCGCAGTCGACGAACGCCGGGGCGTAGCCGGCGATCGCCAGTGCCCGCAGCAGGTAGGAGTCGAGGACGTGGCGCGGCTGGCGGTGCCCGCCGGCCATCGCGT
>NZ_VLJQ01000131.1:2381-18062 GCF_007829375.1 Nocardioides sp. J9
GAGCCGCGACCCCCAGCGAGAGGTCGTCCGGCGCACACCCTTGGCGACCGCACGGATCCGTCCGTTGTCGCGGGTCAGCAGCGTGATGATGCGGTCGGCCTCACCCAGCTTGTGGGTGCGCAGCACGATCGCTTCGTCACGGTAGAGGACCACGGTCCTATTGTGCGCCCATGGCAGCGACACAACCTCCCGCCACCCCGTACGGCAGCGGGCCGGCCCGCCGCGTCGGCAGGCCGTCCGCTCCCCCGGTGACCGTCGTCGACTGGCTGATGCTGCTCCTGGCCGTCGTGTCGGTCGCCCTGCTGGTGTGGATCACCTTCTGGGAGGTAAGCCCCGACGTGGAGCGCAGGGTGGTGCGCGCGGACTACGCGATCTGCGGGGTCTTCGCGCTGGAGTTCGTCTGGCGCTGGCGGCGCTCCCGGCTGGGCTGGCGGTTCCTGCGCTCGTACTGGTACGAGGTGATCGGCATGGTCCCGCTCTCGGACCCGGCCTTCCGCTCGTTCCGGCTGCTGCGGATCGTGGTCATCGTCGCCCGCCTCGGCCGCGCCGCCGACCGCGCCTACGGCGACCGCGCGGCGGCGTACCTCGCCGGCCGCTTCGCCGACACGATCGTCGACATCATCCGGCGCCCGGTGACCGTCGCGGTGCTCGACGAGGTGATCGCCGTGGTGCAGACCGGCAACTACGCCGAGCACGTCTCCGCCGCGATCGAGCAGAACCGTGCCGAGCTCGACGCGCTCATCGTGGAGCTGATCCGCGAGGACCAGGCCGCTGGCCGGCTGCGGTTCGTGCCCTTCCACGACGAGATTGTGCGCCTGGTCAGCGACACCGTCTTCCGCATCATGCAGGAGGGCCTCGCCGACCCGCGGGTGCACGAGCTGATCTCCGACGCGATCCGCGAGTCGGCCGTGCAGCTGCGCGCCAACGTCCGTGCACGGATGCACGAGGAGGTGCGGGCGATGCCGCACAAGGTGGGCACGTGAGCGCCGTGCGCCACCCGAAAGGTGCGCGCTGACCTCGCCTGGCCAGCCGCCGGCGTCAACCGCGCCGGATCCTCGGGGAGAGGCGGAGGTCGTCGCCGACGCCGCGCCTGAGCGCGTCGTCGACGTGGATGGTGCCCTCGACCTGGAGCACCAGCGCGCCCACGCCGACCCGGACCGAGGACGGCTTGCCGATGCAGCGCCGCGGCACGGTCATCTCCACGACCTTCCCGCGCACGCGCGCGGACAGGCCGCGGCACCGGATGTCTTCGCCGTGACCGCTGGTCCTCGTGAGGGCGACGCGCGTGCCCAGGCCACCGAGCCGGATCCGGGTGACGTCGTACGACGTGCGCGGCGTGCGGAGGGTGGCGTACACGATCGAGTCCCCGGTCGGCACGGCCCTCATCGCGACCCGGACGGTCACCGTGGTGCGCGTGTGGTTCACCGTGGTCCGGGTGATGTCGCCCGCCTTGCGGTCCGGCGAGTACGTCCCCTGCTCGGCGTCGAAGCTGCCCGACTGCACGTCGCGCACCGCGTCGTCGTGCTTCCACGTCTGCGCCGACGCGATGCCGCTGGAGGCGACGATGAGGGCGGCGGCGAGGACCGGCACGGCGACGAGGCGTCGGACGGCGGACCGGCTGGGGCTTCGCGATTCGGGGCTCATGGTGGGTGATCCTCCCGGCGGGAGGGCGTCCACCGCAGCCGAACTGCGCAGTCCGGGTCGTTCTTCCCGTCACACCCGGCGGGCCGGGGCGGCTACGACGAGCGGGTACGACGCCCGCGCAGCGACCCGCGCGAGCACTCCCGCACGAAGCGGGTCACCACGAGGTCGATCCGCTCGGGGCGGCGGCGCCACTCAAGCGGCACGAGCGCCCGCTCCAGCTCGGCGGCCGCGAGCTCACGGGCGAGCATCTCCGCGTCGCCGACGGGGTGGAACGGGTCGCGGGGCCGCGAGACGACCAGGGCGCGGGCGGTGATCGCCGCCCGGTCCTCGGCGGAGGGGGCGATCGGGCCGAAGAGCACGCCGTGGATCACCGCCGCGACCGTCGCGGGACGCTGGTCGAGGGTCTCCCGGGCCAACCGCAACCACTCGGGCAGCAGCCGCTCCGGCACCGGCCGCGACGCCAGCCGCAGCGCGCGGAACGGGAGCGGGGCGAAGCGGGCGGCGTACATGGCCGGCCCGAGGACCGCGAGCTGGGCGGCCAGCGCGTTGTCGAGCACCGGGCCGTCGAGCAGCAGCCCGGCGACCCGCTCCGGGGCCCGCACCGCGACCTCGAGCGCGACGTTGGCACCCAGCGAGCTGCCGCCGACGACGGCCCGCGACGCGCCCACGTGGTCGAGCAGCGCGACGACCTGCCGGCCGAACGCGGTGACCGAGTAGGCCAGCGGGTCCGCCGGGCTGTCCGAGCCGCCGTGCCCGAGCGGGTCGAGCACCAGGACGTGCAGCCCGGACGCCGCGAGGGTGCGGGCGGCGTGGTCGTGCACCCGACGGGGCACGAGCAGCGGCGGGACGAGCACGACCCAGGCCTCCCCGGCGCCGTACTCGGTGAACTCGAGGCGGTCGCGCCCGCGCGGCCCCTCGACGAAGAACTGGCCCACCTGCTCGGAGGCCAGGGCCGCCCGTCCCGCCACCGGCGTCAGCCGACCGGCTCGATCGGCGTCGCCGGGATCGTCGTCGCCTGCGCACGGTTCGCCGCGCACACGACCGCACGCAGCGAGGCCGTGACGATGTTGTGGTGGATGCCGATGCCCCACAGGATCTCGCCGGCGATCTCGCACTCCACGTAGGCCGCGGCGACCGCGTCACCGCCGGAGGACAGCGCGTGCTCGGCGTAGTCGAGCACCCGGATGTCCGCGCCGGCCTGGCGCATGCCGTCGACGAACGCGGCGACCGGGCCGTTGCCCATGCCGGTGAAGGTGCGCTCCTCGTCGCGGACGCGCAGCTGCACCTCCTGACGGTCGTCGCCGTCCTGGTCGGTCGTCGAGGAGAAGGCGACCAGGCTGTAGGGCTCCTCGCGGTCGAGGTACTCCTGCCGGAAGATCGCCCAGATCTCCTCCGGCGTGACCTCGCCACCCTGGCTGTCGGTGTGCTGCTGGATGACCCGGCTGAACTCGATCTGCGCGCGGCGCGGCAGGTCGAGGCTGTGCTCGGCCTTCAGCACGTAGGCCACGCCGCCCTTGCCGGACTGGCTGTTGACCCGGATGACCGCCTCGTAGGTGCGGCCGACGTCCTTCGGGTCGATGGGCAGGTACGGCGCCTCCCACGGGACCTCGGAGACGGGCTTGCCCTGCTCCGCGGCGATCCGGTCGAGGTCCTCCAGGCCCTTCTTGATCGCGTCCTGGTGCGACCCGGAGAACGCGGTGTAGACCAGGTCGCCGGCGTACGGGTGGCGCGGGTGGACCGGCAGCTGGGTGCAGTACTCCACCGTGCGCCGGACCTCGTCGATGTCGGACAGGTCGACCATCGGGTCGATGCCCTGACTGAACAGGTTCATCGCCAGGGTGACCAGGTCGACGTTGCCGGTGCGCTCGCCGTGGCCGAACAGGCAGCCCTCGACGCGGTCGGCGCCGGCCATCATGCCCAGCTCGGTCGCGGCGACCGCGGTGCCGCGGTCGTTGTGCGGGTGCAGGCTGATCACCGAGTGGGCGCGGCGGGTCAGGCCGCGCGAGAAGTACTCGATCTGGTCGGCGTAGGTGTTCGGCGTCGACATCTCGACGGTCGCCGGCAGGTTGAGGATGATCTCGCGCCCCTCCTCCGGCTGCCACACGTCGGAGACCCGCTCGCAGACCTCGAGCGCGAAGTCGGTCGGCGTCTGGGTGAAGATCTCGGGGCTGTACTGGTAGCCGAAGTCGGTGTCACCCAGCATCTGCTCGGCGTACTTCATCACCCACTCGGTGCCGCGCGTCGCGATCGCGATGCACTCGGCCTCCGTGACGCCGAAGACGACCCGCCGGAACAGCGGGGCGGTGGCGTTGTAGAGGTGCACGGTCGCCTTGTCGGCGCCCTGGAGGGACTCCACGGTGCGGGCGATCAGGTCCTCGCGGGCCTGGGTCAGCACGGAGATCCGTACGTCGTCGGGGATCCGGTCCTCCTCGACCAGCAGCCGCACGAAGTCGAAGTCGGTCTGGCTGGCCGCCGGGAAGCCGACCTCGATCTCCTTGTAGCCCATCTTCACGAGGAGCTCGAACATCTTCAGCTTCCGCGACGGCGTCATCGGGTCGATGAGCGCCTGGTTGCCGTCGCGCAGGTCGGTGGACAGCCACCGGGGGGCCTGGGTGATCTTCCGGTCCGGCCACGTGCGGTCCGGGACCGTGACGGGCTCGAAGGCGGTGTAGCGGTGGAACGGCATCCCGCTCGGCTGCTGGTTCGGGATGGTGACGCGCTGGTTGGTCATGACTTCCTCGGCTGGGTTCGTGTCTGAGTCTGGATCAGGCGCCGGGCGCGCGACTCACTCCGCAGCGAGGGGGTCCGGCTCGGGTCAGACCTCGCTGCGGCCGCTAAGAAGCAGGACTCGCATCATGACGAGGCCACTGTACCGCAACCAGCACCCGCGTCGCCGCCCGGGGACGCCCGACCTAGGGTGGGGACGTGGCCCGCCTCCTCGTCGTCCACCACTCCCCCAGCCGCTCGATGCAGGCGCTGCTGGAGCAGGTCGTCGCGGGCGCGGGCGACGAGGACGTCCAGGCAGCCGGCACCGTCGAGGTGGAGGTCCGGGCGGCGCTCGAGGCCACCGCCGAGGACGTGCTGGCCGCCGACGGCTACGTGCTCGGCACCACCGCCAACTTCGGCTACATGAGCGGCGCGCTCAAGCACTTCTTCGACTCGACCTTCCTCGCCGTGGGCGGGGCGCTCGACCCGAGCGGCGCCCCGGCCGACGGCGCCGGCGCGACCGCCGGACGTCCGTACGGGCTCTGGCTGCACGGCCGCTACGACCTCACCGGGGCACAGCGATCCGTGCAGTCGATCGTCGGTGCCCTCGGCTGGAAGCAGGGCTACGAGGTCCTCGGCGTGCTCGGCGAGGTGGACGCCGCTGCCCGTGAGGACGCCTACACGCTGGGCGCTACCATCGCTGCACTGCTCGCAGGCTGACCGGAGGACCGGTCGGGCCGGACGACCGGGCAGCCGGCTGACGGGGCGACGGGACGAAAGGGGCTGGGATGACGCTGCAGCGTGCCGTCCTCCTGCTCGCGCTCGCCGTCCTCGGCACCGTCCTCGCAGCCTGCAGCTCCGACGCCCAGGGCGAGAACACCGACCCCGACCTCGTCGACTCGACCGCGATGCCGGACTCCGGCGTGTGCCGCGACCTCAGCCCCGAGGACGTCGCGATGCCCGCCAACGCCACGCGCACCGTGCCCTGCTCCGAGCGGCACACCGCCGAGACCTTCGCGGTCGGCGAGCTGCCCGAGGAGTTCGACGACGCCGCGTACGACGACGCCGGGCTCGGCACCTACGCCTACCGCACCTGCTCCACCGCGTTCGCGGAGTTCGTCGGCGCCGACGAGAGCCTGGTGCTGCGCACCACCCTGAGCTGGGCCTGGTTCCGTCCCTCCGAGAAGGCGTGGGACAAGGGCGCGCGCTGGTACCGCTGCGACGTCGTCGGCGGCAACAGCGCCAGCGCGGAGTACCGCCCGCTGCCGGAGACCGCGCGCGGCATGCTCGCGGGCCGGCCGAACGACCGCTGGCTCAGCTGTGCCGTCGGCCGGACCGTCGCCGAGGGCGAGAAGGTCCCCTGCTCGCAGAAGCACGACTGGCGCGCGGTCACCACGGTCAAGCTCGGCGCCCCCGAGGACGACTACCCCGGCGACCGGGTGATGGAGTCGCGCACCCGTTCCTTCTGCGCCAACTCCGTCAAGGCGTGGCTCAACTACCCCTCCGAGTTCGAGTACGGCTTCACCTTCTTCCACCAGGCCGAGTGGAAGGCCGGCGTCCGCCGGTCGGTGTGCTGGGCGAAGACCAGCAAGTAGGCGACCGTGCCAACGACCTCCCGACTCCCCCGGTCCGTCCGCCGCGCCCTCACCGGCGCGCTCGCCGCCGTCCTCGCCACCTCGCTCGTGGCGTGCAGCGGCGACGAGCCCAGCTCGAAGGACGACCAGCCCGTCGCCACCCAGACCCCGGCCCCCGAGCCGCCGCCCGCCCCGGCCGTCGGTGCCTGCTACAAGCTGCCCTTCGACGCGGCCGTCGCACCCACGTCGGAGGTGGAGCCCGTCGCGTGCTCCACCGCGCACACCAGCGAGACCGTCGCCGTCGGCACCATCGATGCCTACGTCGACGGCCACCTGCTCGCCGTCGACTCCGACCGGGTGCAGGAGCAGGTCGCCAGCGCCTGCCCGCAGGCCCTGACCGAGTACGTTGGGGGCAACCTCCGGCGGCTGCGCCTCAGCATGATCCGCCCGGTCTGGTTCACCCCCACCGTCGAGGACTCCGACGCCGGTGCCGACTGGTACCGCTGCGACGCCGTCGTCCTCGCCGGCTCCTCCCGCCTCGCCGAGCTCAAGCGCACCCTCAAGGGCGCCCTCGACCGACCGCGCAGCCGCGAGCGCTTCGCCATGTGCGGCACCGCCGCCCCCGACGCCAAGAACTTCGAGCGCGTGCTCTGCTCCGACAAGCACGCTTGGCGCGCCATCGACGTCGTCGTCTTCGACCAGGGCCGCTACCCCGGCGAGCGCCGCGTCCGCGCCGCCGGCCGCACCCAGTGCGAGGACGCCGCCGCCGACATCGCCGAGGACCCGCTGGCCTTCGAGTGGGGCTACGAGTGGCCCACCAGGGAGCAGTGGGACATGGGCCAGATGTTCGGCCGCTGCTGGGCGCCTGACCAGTCGTAGGACGGCCAGCCGCCGGTGGAGCCCGCGACCACGCGCCGCCGCTGGTTGAGGTGCGAGGCGCCCCAGCGCCGAGCCTCGAAACCAGCGGCACCGCTGCACCCAACTCTGCCCACCACAGCCCGCCACGCAGGCCCGGAGGCTTCGAGGCTCCTCGCTAGCGCTCGTCGCACCTCAACCACCGGGAGTACGACGAGGACGAACTGCGCGACGGCGACGGCGGGGCTCATGCTCTGCAGCCGCCGGCCGCCGCTGGTTGAGGTGCGAGGCCGCCCGCGGCCGAGCCTCGAAACCAGCGGCACCGCTGCACCCCGCTGTGCCCACCACAGCCCGCCATCAAGGCCCGGAGGTTTCGAGGCTCCTCGCTAGCGCTCGTCGCACCTCAACCACCGGGAGAAGGCTTGCCGCCGTACCAACGCAACCAGCTGCCGGAGCCAACCGCGTGCGCGGCAGCGTGGCGCCCGCGCCGAAGGCGCGTCGACGGAAGCCCGCGGGCCGAGCGCAGCGAGTGCCCGTGCGGCTGGTGTCGACAGGCGACACGCTCGCGCAAACGACACCGCGAGGCTCCTCGCTAGCGCTCGTCGCACCTCAACCACCGGCAGAGGGCTGGCCGCCGGGCGGACTCGACCAGCGGCTGGAGGCCACTGGGCGCGCGGCAACGAGCTAGAAACCCAGCTTGCGGAGCTGGCGGGGGTCGCGCTGCCAGTCCTTGGCGATCTTCACGTGGAGGTCGAGGTAGACGGGGGTGCCGAGGAGGGCCTCGATCTGCTGGCGGGCGACGGTGCCGACCTGGCGCAGGCGGGCGCCCTTGCGGCCGATCATGATGCCCTTCTGCGAGTCGCGCTCGACGTACAGGTTGGCGTGGATGTCGAGGAGCGGCTTGTCGTCGGGGCGACCCTCGCGCAGGCCCATCTCCTCCACCACGACGGCGATGGAGTGCGGGAGCTCGTCGCGGACGCCGTCGAGGGCGGCCTCGCGGATCAGCTCGGCGGCGAGGACCTCCTCGGGCGCGTCGGTGAGGTCGCCGTCGGGGTAGAGCGGCGGGCCCTCCGGCATCAGCCCGACGAGGAGCTCGGCGAGCAGGTCGACCTGGTCGCCGCCGACGGACGACACCGGGACGATCTCGGCCCACTCGGTGCCGGTCTCCTGACCGAGCGCGACGACGTCGAGCAGGTGCTCGGCGATCCGCTCGGGCGAGGCGAGGTCGGTCTTGGTGACGACCGCGACCTTCGTCGTACGACGCACCTTGGCCAGCTCGGTGACGAGGAAGCGGTCGCCGGGGCCGATCTTCTCGTCCGCAGGGAAGCACACCGCGACGACGTCGACCTCGGCCCACGTGGTCTTCACCAGGTCGTTGAGGCGCTCGCCGAGCAGGGTGCGCGGTCGGTGCAGACCGGGGGTGTCGACGAGGACCAGCTGGCCGTCGGGGCGGTGCACGATGCCGCGGACGACGGTTCGGGTGGTCTGGGGCTTGTCGGAGGTGATGACGATCTTCTGCCCGACCAGCGCGTTGGTCAGCGTCGACTTGCCGACGTTGGGGCGCCCGACGAAGCAGGCGAAGCCGCTGCGGTGGCCCTCGGCACGCTCGGCGGAGTCGAAGAACGGCGCGGCGGGCGGCGGCAGGGCGCCGAAGTCCTCGTCGAACTCGTCGTCGTCCTCGTCGAGGTCGTCGAGGTCGTCGAGGTCGTCGTCGAGGTCCTGCTCCGGCTCCCCGGTGCCCTGGTCCTCGGCCACCTCGCTGGTCTCGTGCTCGTCGCGCTCGTCGCTCACTGCCCGGCCTCCTGTGCGGCGTCGTAGTCGGCCCAGATCTCCTCGTCGGACTTGCCGGCCGCCTTGCCCGCGCGCCAGATCGGCCCGGGGTCGACGGCGCGCGGCTGGCGCTGGGCGACGGAGCGCCAGTAGCCCATCACGTCGTACTCGGCGCTCGGGAGCTTGCGCTCACGCATGAGGTGCTTGCGGATGGCGCGCATCTGCGCGGACTCCCCCGCCATCCAGAAGTAGCCGGGGCCGTCGGGGAAGTCGAGCGTCTCGACGACCTGGGCGAGACGGCTGGGGCCGTCGGTCGGCAGCCAGGTCACCTCGACGCCGTCGGGGAAGTAGCCCTCGACGCGGGAGTCGAGCGGCACCTCGGCGACGATCCGGGTCGGCAGCCGTCCGCCGTGCTCGGCGGCGATGCGCGCCATGGCGGGCAGGGCGGTGAGGTCGCCGACGAGCAGCAGCCAGCCGGCCTCGGCCGGCGGGTCGAAGGAGCCCTTGGGCTCGGTGATCGTCGCCTGCTGGCCGACCGGGTCGCCGGAGGCCCACTCGGTGACCAGTCCGACCGGGTGGACGACGACGTCGAGCACCAGCCGCGAGCCGTCGATCGAGCGCACGGTGTAGTAGCGGCTCTGGTACTGCCCGGGCACGACCAGGCCGACCCACTCGTCGGGGATGCCGGTCGACACGAAGCCCGGGACGTCGAGCGTGAGCCGCACTAGGTGCGGGGTCACCTGCTCCCGCGCGACGACGTCGGCGGCGTACTGCTGGGCGCGGGTGCTCACGCGGTCAAGGCTAGGACACCCGCACCCGGCCGTGGTCAGCGGTTGTTGACCGTGGCCCGGTAGGTGCGGCGGGTCTCGTCGGTCGGGACGAGGAAGAGCGACGTCCGCGCGAACCGGCTGCGCTTGAGGTCGAACGTCCCCGACTCAGGCCCGCGGCGCGAGGCACGGAAGACCAGCTCGAAGCTGCGCTGTGACCCCGCCGTGGTGTGCGGGATGTTGCGGACCGCGGTGAGCGTCATCCGCAGCTTGACCCCGGGGCCGGTCACGAGGAAGGAGCGGCGACGCTGCTTGGCCCAGCGCTTGCGCCGGTAGAGCGACACGGCACGGGTCGTCGCCCGGGTTGCCGCGGCCTCGGCCGGTGCCGGGCCGGCGACGACCGCCGCCGCGAGGGCGGTGGCGCCGGCACCGAGCACGGTGCGCCGGGTGAGGTCGTTCTCGGTGCGGATCACTGTGCTGGTCAAGACATCCTCCTGGTGGCGCTGCGGCGGGGCCGCACTAGCATTCGCGGGTGACTGAGTGGCTCACCCATGACGACTTCGCGGGCCTGGTCGGCGACGGCTTCGACCTCGTGCTCCCCGACGGGGAGGTGCTCGCGCTGACGCTGGCGCAGGCCGCGCTCAGCCCGCAGGTCGGCGGCGCCGGCCCCGACGGCACGCCGCGACAGCAGTTCTCGCTGCTCTTCCACGGCCCGGTGGCACCGGTGCTGCCGCAGGCCACCCGCACCCTCAGGCACGCGAGGCTCGGGACGTTCGAGACCTTCCTCGTCCCGGTCGGACCGCGCGGCGACGTGATGCAGTACGAGGCCGTCTACGCCTGAGGCCGTCCCGCTCACGGGGCCCGCCACTCGAGCAGCAGGTAGAGGCCACGCTCCTCGACGGGCGTGAACCCGAGGCGCTCGTAGAGCGCACGGGCCCGGTTGTGCACCTCGACGTGGATGCTCGCCGTGCGCCCCGAGGCCGCAGCCTCCTCGAGCACCGTGCGGACGAGCGCGCCGCCGATGCCCCGCCCCTGGAACTGCGCCAGCAGCGCCACGTCGACGATCCGGATGTCGCTCGCTCGCCGGTCGACGTACAGCCGGCCGGCGGGGACGCCGTCCACCTCGACGACGTCGAACGTGCCCTGCGGGTTGGCCCCGCGGTACTGGACGTCCTGCGCGTCGAACTGCATCCGCACGAAGGCGTCGCGCGCACCCTCGGGCCAGAGGACCTGGTCGAGCTCGGCCTTGCGGGTGTCGGCGTACAGGCCGACGAGGAACTCGCGGTCGTCCGGGGTCGTCGGACGGAGGCTGACGCCGGCGAGGAGGTCGGTGGCGGCCACGGTCAGCTCCGGGGCGGGAAGACGCCCTGGAGGGCGATGTTGAAGTAGAAGGTGAGGTACGGCTGCATGTTGTTGTGCGGCTGGCCGCCACCCACCGGCTGGAGGGCGTCCGGCGCCAGGCTGGTGTCGGACGTGTCCTGGTAGAGCGCACCCCCGGACGAGCGGGCGACGCTCGTGGTCGGCGCGGGCACGTTCGTGTCGGCGGCGTCGCTGCGGTAGGCCCGCGCCGTGTGGGAGTGGCTCGGGAGCTCCGACTCGAGCAGCGTCACCGTCTCCGAGCCGCCGGCCTCGCCGAGGTCGCGCAGGCTCAGGCCCGGCCCCTGACCGGGGTGCATCGCGGCCCGCCCCTGGAGGTCGGGCAGGGCGAAGTTGCTCTTGCCGTTGCCGCCGTAGGTGGTGCCCAGCAGCGAGAACAGCGCGGTGTTCTGCGACAGCGGCAGCAGCTGCCCGTCGCACCACGCCCAGCCGCGTGGGGCGAAGTTGAAGGGGAAGATGCGGATCTCCGCAACGAAGGGATCGGCCATGGGGGTGCTCCTAGGTGGGCGACGGGAAGATCCCGAAGAGCGAGATGATGTAGTCGACGCAGAGGTAGGGCTGCAGGTTCGTGTGCGGCTGGCTGCCGCCCGCGGAAGCGATCGCCTGGGCCGACATCGGCGTGTCAGGGGCGTCGTGCACGTAGGGCGTGACGTTGAGCGACATCGCCAGCTGATTGCCCGCGGGGCCCGCCTCGGTGCCCGGCTGGCCACCGTTCGCCGCCAGCATGTGCGTGTGCGCCGGCATCTGCGCCTGCGTGAGGGTGACCTGCTCGACCCCACCGGTCTCGGCCAGGAGGTAGCCGTTCCCCTGGTGGATCGGGACCCGGCCGCGCAGGTCCGGCAGGCCGAAGGTCGACTCACCGTCGCCGCCGTACGTCGTGCCGATCAGCTGGAAGAGGGTCTCGTGCTCGCTGATCGGCAGCAGCTGGCCCTCGCAGAACATCCAGCCGGCAGGGGCGAAGTTTCCGGCGAACATGCGGATCTCGCCGACATAGGGTTGTGCCACGTCCGCCTCCTCAGGTCGGGCTCGGGAAGATGCCCTGCAGCGCGATGCAGAAGGACAGGGTCAGGAACGGCTGCATGTTCTCGTGCGCCTGCGACCCACCGGCGCTCGTCACCGACCCCGGTTCCATCGGGGTCGAGGGCGACCCGGGGCGGTACACGTTCTGCCCTCCGCCGAGGACGCGCCCCTGCGGGTCGGCGGAGCCGCCGGTGGCGCGGCTGGACCCGCGCAGCACGTGGGTGTGCTGGGGCATCTCGTGGACCGTCAGGGTGTGTGCCTGCTCGCCGCCGCGCTCCCCCAGGGCGTGCCCGGCACCGGCGTGGATCGGGACGCGTCCCCGCAGGTCGGGCAACGCGAAGGTGGTCTGCCCGTTCCCCCCGTAGGTGGTGCCCAGCAGCGAGAACAGCGCCTGGTTCTGGTTGATCGGCAGGAACTGGCCGTTGCACAGCGCCCACCCCTTGGGGGCGAACACGAAGGACATCAGCCGGATCTCCGACAGGAACGGTTCAGCCACGTGCTTCCCTCCCGGTGGGTACGGCGCTGGACAGGCAGGTCATCTCGGGTCTCCTCGTCACGGGTCTCACGGCTGGGGCAGGGCGCACGGTCCACCGCCGGTGAAGCCGGTCGCCGTGGCGACGACGTCGACCGTGGGCAGGCCGCCGGTGGCGTTGAGCGAGGCCAGCCAGGACTCCACCTGCGCCTCGTCCGTCCCCGCGCCGCCGTACCCCGGGAGGCGGAAGGTCGTCGCCTGGCGCTGGCGCAACCGGATGTCGCTCACGGGGTCCCCCGCACCGCTGCCGACGACCGTGTTGGCGGTGATCACCGCACAGGCCTGGAAGGCGTCACCGGACTTGGTGCCGATGTTGAAGTGGATGCCCTGCTTCACGGCGTCCGGCGAGGTGCCGGGCTGGCCCACCACGTTGTTCGTCAGCGTCGCGTCCACGGTCCCGGTGCCCGGGGTCGCAGCACCGCCTCCGGCCACGACCTCGATGCCGTGGTTGCCGTAGCCGAGGATGGTGTTGTCCGCGACCCTCCAGCGGCTCGCGCCACCGTCGACGTGCTGCAGCCTGAGGCCGGAGCCCGACCGCGATGCCGAGTCCGCCACCCCGGCCACGCCGATCCTGTTGCCGGCGAAGGTCCCGTCCTGGGCCGCCGAGCCCGGACCCTTGGTGACGAGCACCGCGGGGCCGTCCGCGTCGCGGAAGTGGTTGCTGGTGACCGAGAGCCGCAGCCCGCCGTCGCTCCCGGACTGGTTGAAGCTCACCCCACCACCGCCGGTGGCGACCTCGGCGTGGTCGTTGCTGAAGCGGCTGGTGGTGACCGACACGTCTCCGGTCCCGGCACCGTGGCTGAGCTGCAGCTGGTCGCCGGCGGCACTGCGGAAGTCACTGTCGGTGATCGACACGTTGAAGACCGAGGCCGCACCCTGGGAGACCAGCTGGACCGCGTCGTTCCTCGGGCCCGCGGGACCGCCGCCGAGGCTGAGCCGCAGGAGCGTGAGTCGGTCGAGCGACCCGGCGTCGTTGACGACGCGGAGGTTGTCGCCCCACCCGCCGCCGACGTGGGTGTCGGTGACCGACGGCGAACCGGTCAGGTTCTCCAGGACCACGGCGCCGTCGCGGTACGGCGATGCGTCGTTGGTGCCGTTGGTGCCGTTGATGACACTGTTCGCCAGCGTCAGGCCCCGCACCCCGGAACCACGGATCGCGTAGTTCGCGTGGTCGTGGATCCACAGCCGCTGGAGGTCGGGCGCACGGGTGTTGCGCAGCACCACGCCGGTCCCGACGGGGACCGCGCTGCTGTCGTCGTGGCCCGTCGTCGAGCGGATCTCGCCGCCGGTGCAGCCGGCGGTGCTCGCGTCGGCGCAGGTGCCGCCACTGCCGGTGACCTTCAGGGACCCGAGGTCGCCGGTGCCGTCGAGCACGATGCCGTTGGTGCCGCCGTCGGCGTGGACGCTCTCGAGCGTCAGGCCGGCGTCGCCGATGGTCGTCCCCACCACGCTGACGGCGCGGCCGCCGGTGGTGGTGACGCGGTTGCCGGTGCCGGTCACGGTGATCGTGCCACCGCCGTGCGCCTGGATGCCGTTGCCGGTGGTCGTGGTGACGCCCAGCCCGCCACCGCGGAGCTCGAGGCGGTGACCGGGGCTGCTGGTCATGCTGACCGCGGGCGAGGCGCCGGTGGCGAGGACGACCGGGCCGCCGACGACCGTGGCACCCCCGCTGTTGCCGTCGAGGGAGATCCGGCCGTCCGCGTCCGGGCCGTCGCTCACGGCACCGACGGTGACCGTCCCACCCGTGCGGCTGGTGACGCTCAGGCTCTGGCCCGGGCCGTCGCCGATCGTGCCACCGAACGTGACGTCGCCGGCGCCGCCCGTGACGTCGACCGCGGGGCTGAGGTGCCCGGAGACGGTCCCGGCGACGACCGACACGGTGCCGCCGTTCGCGACCCTGATGCCGCCGCCGCTGCTGCTGGCGGAGGAGGCCGCGTCCAGGTGCACCGCGGCGTTCGGCGTGCTGGCCAGGCTCAGCGCCGGCCCGCCCCACGCGGTGATCGTGCCACTGGAGACGGTGACGTCACCGGCGTTCGTGAGTCCGAGCGCAGGAGTGACGCCACTGGTCGCGAGCGACACGGCCGCGAAGGTGACCTGGCCGGAGGTGTTGGTCAGCGTGATGCCCCCGGTGCTGGAGCCCGAGGCCTGCACGACGTCGAAGGTGCTGGTGCCGAGGTCGGTCGACACCACGGAGACCGCGGTCGCCCCGGTCGACGAGACGGAGATCGTGCCCGTCGGGTCGAGGACGACCCGACCGGTGTTGGACGCGAGGCGGATGCCGACGGCGGGCGTGACGACGGTCAGGTCCTGCACCACGAACTGGCCGGAGGTGCCGACGAGCTCGACCGCCGGCTCGGTCGCGACCACGCCGGTGTCGGCGACGACCACGTCCGTGAGCGTGCCGCCGGTGTCGCCGGCGCCGCCTGCGATGCCGCTGGAGGCCCCCTGGGGGTCGAGCCCAACGCCGGTCACGGTGTTCCGCGACGCCAGGGCGACCACGTCGCCGCTGGTGCTGGTGAGCATGGGTCGGCGGGCGAGGTCGCCCTCCGCGAGGGTCGTGCCGCCCAGCACGAGGGGGGCAGCCTCCCCGACGAGGACCTGGTCGTCCCGCAGGACGATGCCGGCGTCGTCCCCGGTGGTGCTGCCGTTGCCGTGGAAGACGTAGATGGTGCTGCCCTCGGTCGCGGCGGCCTGCGCCTGGGCGAGGGTGTTGAACGGAGCAGCGGAGGTCCCGGAGTCCCCCGGTGCGTCGTTGGAGACGTACCAGACACAGCCGGTCCGGGCGATGGTCACGCTCAACGTGCCGGTCGCCGGCTCCTCGGCGTCGTCGGTGATGGTGATGTCGACGGCGTCGCTGGTGCCGCAGCCGACCGGCGGCTCGTAGACGAAGGTGCCGTCGCTCTCCACCACGACGGTGCCGCCGCCGGACGTGGTCAGCGTGCCGGGGACGATGCTGACGGTGTCACCCTCGGGGTCCGTCGCCTCGCCCAGCAGGTTGCCCACGACGAGCTTCTGGGGCCCGTTCACGGCAGGAGCGCCCGCCGCCGGACCGTCGAAGAGGTAGGTCGTGTTGGCGACGGCCGCGGAGGACCCGCCGAGGGACCGCGCCGGCGCCGACGGGGCGTCGTTCACGCAGGTCACGCTGACCGCCACCGACGCGGTGGAGCCACCCGGGGCGAGGGTGTAGGTGAAGGTGTCGGGCGTGCCCGGGACGTTGCAGTRGTCCSGGTCCGGCTCGTAGGTCAGGCCCGTGCCACCACCGGTGATGACGACGGTGCCGTGCGCCGGCTGCGTCACGGAGCCGATCGACCGCGGACCACCGTCCACGTCGGTGTCGTTGACCAGGACCCCGAGCGCCGTGGCACCCGCGTCCTCGGCCAGGGTCGCCGCGTCGTCCACCGCGACCGGCGCGTCGTCCACGCAGGTGACGGTGACG
>NZ_VLJQ01000133.1:0-17830 GCF_007829375.1 Nocardioides sp. J9
GCGCGGCCGCCGAGAATCACCACGAAGCAGAGCCAGGTGCCGCAGCAGACCTGAGTCACCCCGCGGGACCGACCCCGCGCGACCAGCCCCGAGCGAGATCAGGCCGAGCGCCGACCCTTCACGAAGTAGACCACCGGCAGGATCCCGCCGGAGCTGACCAGCGAGAGGGCGACGCCCCAGGCCTTGCGGGAGCCGCGCACCTGGGCCGGCGTACGACGCTTGAGGTCGCGCAGGGCGAGGGTGCGCAGGACGCCGTCCACGGCGCCGGCGACCATGATCGCCTTGCGGGTGCTCGGGTCGAGCTCGTTCCAGCGGGTCGTGGGCATGGTTCCTCCCTCGTCGGTCTCCCTGCGGAGCGTAGCGGCCGCCGCCGTACCCTCTCGACGTGGAGTTCACCGGTTTCCCCGTCGCCGCCCTCGACTTCTACGACGACCTCGAGGTCGACAACACGAAGTCGTTCTGGGAGGCACGCAAGCAGGTGTACGCCGAGCAGGTGCGGGCGCCGATGGTGGCGCTGACCGAGGCCCTGGCGCAGGAGTTCGGGCCGGCGAAGGTGTTCCGGCCCTACCGTGACGTGCGCTTCGCGAAGGACAAGACGCCGTACAAGACCCACCAGGGCGCGTTCGTCGGAGTCGCGCCGGCGACCGGGTGGTACGTCGAGGTGGCGGCGCCGGGGGTGCGGGTCGGTGGCGGCATCTACGAGGCCAGCGGCGAGCGGCTCGCTGCGCTGCGCGAGGCGATGGCCGACGACAAGGCCGGCAAGCGGCTGCAGCGCATCCTGCGCGACCTGGAGAAGGGCGGCTTCGAGGTCGCGGGGGAGCGGCTGAAGACCGCGCCGCGCGGCTACGAGAAGGATCACCCGCGCATCGACCTGCTGCGGATGAAGACCGTGCTCGGGATGCGTTCCTACGGCTTCGAGCCGTTCGTGCACACCGCCGAGCTGCTCGACCGGGTCCGCGAGGACTGGCGCCGGCTGCGCCCGCTGGTCAACTGGATCGAGGCCGCGACGTCCTGACCCGGACGGGACCGGGCTCAGCCGACGCGACGCAGGAAGGTCGCGAGGTTCTCGTTGAGCCGCGCCACCTTCTGCTCCTGCGTCAGCGACTCCGGGAGCTTGCCCTGGTCGCTGACCTTCTTGCCGCGGGTGTAGAGCGAGCACTGCAGGTCGGCGCACACGTAGGTGCCGACGGAGTCGCCGTTCGCCCCGGCCTTGCCGGCCCGGGACGCCACCAGCAGGGCGACGCCGCCGGCGGAGTGCGGGGTGAGGCACAGGGTGCAGAGGTTCTTGCGCGGCACCCCGCCCGCGTTGTCGGTCGCGCGCAGCACCACGCCGACCGGGGCGCCGTCCACCTCGGCGACGAGGTAGGCGCGGGTGCGCGACTGCGGGTCGCGCCAGCCCAGGAAGTCGAGGTCGTCCCACGGCTGGGCCGCCAGCTCGCGGGGGACGTTCAACCGCTTGGCCTCACCCTTCGAGCAGTTGATGAAGGAGGCGCGGATCTGTTGCTCAGTCAGGGGGCTCACGTGCATCCACTGTACGAACCCGCGCCACCGATTTTCAGCCTGCGGCGGTGAAGCTCGCCATCGTGCGATCCGGCTCCCAGTACGCCTTCATCGACGTCACGCGGCCCTCGTCGTCCACGACGTAGACCATGATCAGGTCGGTCGTCGTGTGCGAGCCGTCCGGGAAGGACGTCTTGATCCGGCCGATGTTGGCGCACGTGTTGCTGCCCGGGTTGGCGAACGAGTCGTTGATCTGGAACTCGAACGTCGCGATGGGGGCGATCGCCTTCTCCCAGAACGCCGAGATGCCCTCGTGCCCGCGGTGGCCCTTGCCCTCGGGGTCGAACATCGACGGACCGACCGGGTCCTCGAGGACCGCGTCCTCGGCGTACACGGTCAGCCACTCGGCGAGGTCGCCCTTGGCCACGGCCGAGTACGAGCGCTGCGAGGCCGTACGGGCGGGGTGCGGGTCGGTCGGCGCGTTCCAGACGATGGCGTCGGAGGTGATCATGGGCGCCAGCGTAGGACGAATCTAGAACATGTTCTAGGTCCGGGTCTGCGGCGTGGTCAGTGGTGCCTGCAACCAGCGGAGATCGTCATGTCGCCGGCGGAGGGGCACGCCTGCTGCACGGGCGCGTCGGAGAAGCGGGTGAAGGCGGACGGCACGCCGAACGCGAGTCCCAGCGCGACCGCGACGAGCGCACGGCGCAGCAGTGCCACGGTGTCACCCTCCCTGGCGACGTGGCCCCCGCGCGTCCTGCGCGGGTGGTCCCGCGGGGGACCGTGGCCGTTGGCTGTCCGATCGGAGGATGGGGGCGGGGGTTGAGGGGTGGGCCCGAAGTCGTGACCGGGTCCCGGGTGGCTGCTCTGACCGTTCCTGCGGCCGGGAATCACCGCCTGGGCGGCGATTCCCGAGGTTGGTGGCTGCTGCAGCGGCCAACAAGTCCCAGAGGCGGCCAACAAGTACCGCCCACTCGGGCCTCGCCGGCGGACTGTCGCCGGTCGAGGCCGGCAGAAGGGCCCGGAGGTTTCGAGGCTCGGCGCCGGGGCGCCTCGCACCTCAACCACCGGGAGTCGCGCTCGGGCCACCTACGCCCGTCTTGCCGCCAGACCAACCCAGCCATCCGCCGGAGGCAACCGCGGCGCGGCAGCGCGGCGCCCGCGCCGAAGGCGCGTCGTGCGACGCCCGCGGGCCGAGCGCCAGCGAGGTCCGTGCGGCGAGCACGACAGGCGACGCGCTCGCGCCATCAGGGCTAGTGCGGGGCCCAGGCGTCCTCGTCCGCGGTCCGGCTGGTCACGGTCTCGGGGAGCTGGCCGTCGGCGAGCTGCTGGATGCTGACGTCCTCGAAGACCTCGCGCAGGGCGCGGCGGGCGGCGATCCAGACGTGCTGGAGGACCTCGGCGTCGTCGTTGTAGTTGACCGCCTCGGGGCGGAGGCCGTAGACGGAGACGAGGGGGCCGTCGACGGCGCGGATCACGTCGGCGACGGAGACGCTGTCCGCGGTGCGGGCCATGCGCCAGCCGCCGGACTGGCCGCGCTGCGACATCACGATCCCGGCGCGGCGGAGGTCGGCGAGGATCGCCTGGAGGAAGCCGTGCGGGATGTCCTGGAGGCGGCCGAGCTCCTCGGCGCTGATGGCGCGGCCGTCGGAGCGCCCGGTCATCGCGATGAGGGCGCGCAGTGCGTAGTCGGACTTGGCGGAGACGCGCATGGGGCCAGTCTCTCAGATAGGTCGATCGAATCGCTCGACCAAGTCGTTCCGCTGGCGTTTGCAGGCCGCGTCAGGTCCGGGCCGGGCGGAGCCGGTGCCCGACGGCGTACGGCGCAGCCGTGTGAGCCATTCGTTCCCGGCATCTGCTTGCCGCCTGTTAGCACCCCCCGTATCATGTAAGTTACTGGCGAGTAGCAGCCAACAGATCGCAGCTAACAGATCAAGTTCTGTCGAACCTGGAACGGTGGGAACAGTGAGCCACTACAAGAGCAACCTGCGCGACATCGAGTTCAACCTCTTCGAGCTCTTCAACGTGCAGGAGTACCTCGGAACCGGCATCTACGAGGAGATGGACGCCGACACCGCGCGCGACATCCTCGCCGAGGTCGAGCGGATCGCCCGCGAGGACCTCGCGGCCTCCTTCGTCGACGCCGACCGCAACCCGCCGGTGTTCGACCCCGCGACCAACACCGCGCCGGTCCCGGCGTCGTTCAAGAAGTCGTACGACACCTGGATGGAGGCCGGCTTCTGGAGCCTCGGCGTCCCGGAGGAGATCGGCGGCACCACCGCTCCGCCGTCGCTGGTGTGGACCACCGGCGAGATGATCCTCGGCGCGCACGCCCCGATCTGGATGTACTGCACCGGCCCGTTCATGGGCTCGGTCGTGTTCAAGAACGCCAACGGCGTCGAGCGCGACATCAAGATCGCCAAGCACATGGTCGAGCGCCAGTGGGGCGCCACCATGGTCCTCACCGAGCCCGACGCGGGCTCCGACGTGGGTGCGGGCAAGACCTTCGCCACCCCGAACGAGGACGGCACCTGGAACATCTCCGGCGTCAAGCGCTTCATCACCAGCGCCGAGTCGGACCTGCAGGAGAACATCGTCCACCTCGTCCTCGCCCGCCCGAAGGGCGTCGAGGGCGTCGGTGGCCCGGGCACCAAGGGCCTCTCGCTCTTCCTCGTCCCGAAGTACCACTTCGACGTCGAGTCCGGTGAGCTGACCGGCGAGCGCAACGGCGTCTACGTCACCAACGTCGAGCACAAGATGGGCCTCAAGATCTCCAACACCTGCGAGGTCACCTTCGGCGACCCGCAGGTCGGTGGCGGSGAGCCGGCCCGCGGCTGGCTCCTCGGCGAGGTCCACGACGGCATCCGCCAGATGTTCGACGTCATCGAGAACGCCCGCATGATGGTCGGCACGAAGGCCATCGCGACCCTCTCGACCGGCTACCTCAACGCGCTCGAGTACGCCAAGGAGCGGGTCCAGGGCGCCGACCTGACCCAGGCGTCGGACAAGACCGCGCCGCGCGTCACCATCACGCACCACCCCGACGTGCGCCGCTCGCTGATGACCCAGAAGTCGTTCGCCGAGGCGATGCGCTCGCTGGTCGTCTACACCTCCACGTGGCAGGACAAGGTCCAGATCGCGAAGGCCGCCGGCGAGAAGGACGAGCTGGCCGAGGCCGTCAACGACCTGCTCCTCCCGATCGTCAAGGGCTACGGCTCGGAGCGGTCGTGGGTGCTGCTGGGCACCGAGTCGCTGCAGACCTTCGGTGGCTCGGGCTTCCTGCAGGAGTACCCGATCGAGCAGTACGTCCGCGACGCCAAGATCGACACCCTCTACGAGGGCACCACCGCGATCCAGGGCCAGGACTTCTTCTTCCGCAAGATCGTCAAGGACCAGGGCAAGGCGCTGGGCCACCTCGCCGGCGAGATCAAGGCGTTCATCGAGTCCGGTGCGGGCAACGGCCGGCTCAAGAACGAGCGCGAGCTGCTCGCGACCGCCCTCGCCGACGCCGAGGCGATGGTCGGCCTGATGATCAACGACCTCATGTCCGCCCAGGACGAGATCAAGAACATCTACAAGGTCGGCCTCAACACCACCCGCCTGCTGATGGCGCTTGGTGACGTGGTCTGCGCCTGGCTGCTGCTCCGTGGCGCCGAGGTCGCGCTCGAGAAGCTCTCCGGCGACACCGCCGACAAGGCCTTCTACGAGGGCAAGGTCGCCGCCGCCCAGTGGTTCGCACAGCTCAACCTGCCGCGGATCTCGGCTGAGCTGAAGATCGCCCAGGACGCCAGCCTGGACGTCATGGAGCTCGACGAGGCGGCGTTCTGATCCGCTGACGCCCCGCTCGTACGACGGCCGCCCCGCTCACCCGGGGCGGCCGTCGTCGTTCTCGCGCGACCGTGACTGGTCAGGTGCGCAGCGGGGTAGGAGGCGTGGCGTGACGCAGCCGCCGTACCCGGAGCCCCCCCCGCAGCCGCACCCGCACCAGCCGTGGGCCGCCCCGCCGCCGTCCAGCGGGAGCGGTCGGACGATCGCCCTGGCCGTCGGCGGCGTCGCGATCGTCGTGCTGCTCCTGTGCGCCGGTGTCATCACCGCGCTCGTGGTCATCGGCAGGGACATCGGCGAGAACATCAGCGACGCGCTCGCCGACTGGGACCCCGAGCGGCCCGGCGGGCGGGACAACCCCCTGACGGTCGGGGAGGGGGAGGGCTTCGAGATCGACGGGATCGAGTACCAGCCCGGCTGGCGCCTCGAGCTGAACCCACGCGACCAGCACACGATCACCGGCCTGGAGGGGCACAACGACCGCGAGGACGGAGCATCGGAGTACGTCTTCCTCGACTTCGCGTTCGTCACCGCGGCCGGCGTGGAGGTCGGTGAGGTGACCTGCTCGAGCGGGGCCACCATCAACCACGGCGCCACCAAGCTGCTCCGCTGCAGCGGCTACGACCGGATCGCCCCCGGCCACGACCGGATCAGGGTGTCGGCCCGGTGAGCCCGCACCGTGGGACGCCCGTCGCGCGAGGCTGGGCCCACTAGCATCGGGCGCGTGAGCGATGCGGAGCTGCTGGCGGGGTACGTCGACGCGTGGTGGAGCTCGGTGCAGGACTTCGTCCGGCTCCTCGACGGGCTCGGTCCCGATGACTGGTCCCGGCCCACCGACCTGCCCGGGTGGGACGTCAAGGCGATCGCCGCGCACACCGCGCACCTCGAGTCGCTGCTCGCCGGCGGCCCCCACGAGGAGGCCGACATCGGCGACCCTCCGCACGTGACCAGCCCGATGGGCCAGTTCACCGAGATCGGCGTCGTCACCCGCCGCGACACCGAGCCGGCCGCGATCGTCGAGGAGATCCGCCAGCGCACCGCCGAGCGGCACGCGGCGCTCACTGCCGACCCGCCCACCGACGGCGCCGCGCCGGCGCCCGGCGTCTTCGGTGCGATCGGCTGGAACATGCGCACCCTGCTGCGCAACCGTCCCCTCGACGTGTGGATGCACGAGCAGGACATCCGCCGCGCGATCGGCCGCCCCGGCGGGCTCGACACGCCCGGCGCCCAGCACACCGCGGACTACCTCGTCGAGACCTTCGGCTACGTCCTCGGCAAGCGCGTCTCCCCGCCGGCCGGTACGACGGCCGTGCTGGCCGTCGAGGGCAGTGCCCCGGTCGCGGTCGAGGTCGGCGAGGACGGTCGCGGACGCCCGCTGCCAGCCGTCCCGGACGAGCCGGCGGTGCGGCTGGACATGGACCGCGAGACGTTCATCCTCCTCGCCGGTGGCCGCCGCACGCCCGGGGCGGACGCCGTGCGGATCAGCGGCGACGCCGACCTCGGGCAGCGCATCGTCGACCACCTGGCCACCACCCCCTGAGGAGCCTGATGCCCGAGAAGTGGGACGTCGCCGACCTTCCCGACCAGAGCGGCCGCACGGTCGTCGTGACCGGGCCGACCGTCGGCGGGCTCGGCCACCACACCGCGCTCGAGCTCACCCGTCGTGGGGCGCGCGTCGTGCTCGCCGGTCGCAACCCGGCCAAGGTCGAGGAGACCGTCGCGACGATCCGCGCCGAGGTGCCCGACGCCGCCCTGGAGGCCCTGCACCTGGACCTGGCCAGCCTCGCCTCGGTGCGCGCCGCGGCGGAGGCGGCCGCGCAGATCGGGCCGATCGACGTGCTCGTCAACAACGCGGGAGTCATGGCGCCGCCGTACTCCCGCACCGCGGACGGCCTCGAGCTGCAGATGGCGACCAACCACTTCGGGCCGTTCCTGCTCACCGGCCTGCTGCTGCCGCAGCTGGTGCAGAGCGGCGACGGCCGGGTGGTGACGGTGTCGTCGCGGTTCCACTCGCTGGCCGGCAGGGCGCCGCTGGGCGACCCGCGCGAGCAGCTCGGCCGCTACCACCGCTGGCTGGTCTACGGGCAGACGAAGCTGGCCAACCTCTACTTCACCGCCGAGCTCGAGCGCCGGCTGCGGGCCGCGGACCTGCCGGTGCGGGCGCTGGCCGCCCACCCGGGCTTCGCAGGCACGCACCTGGCCGCGAACGGGCAGTACGGCCGCTCGTCCGGCGGCGTCGCGTCCATCGTGGACGCCGGCGTGCGCGCCGTCTCGCAGTCCGCGGCGGCCGGCGCCTGGCCCACCCTGATGGCCGCCACCGCCGACCTGCCCGGCAACACCTACGTCGGCCCCGGCGGGCCGGGCGAGATGGCCGGACGTCCCCGCACGGTCGGCCGCAGCCGCCTGGCGCGCAACGAGCGCGCCGCGCGGACGCTGTGGGAGATCAGCGAGGAGACCGTCGACCTGCAGTACCCCTGACGCCCCCGACCTGCGGCGGTGGCGGCGGTCGGTGCCGCGACGGGCAGCAGGACCTTCTCCTGCGGTCCCGGGCCGGCCTGCAGGAGCGTCCCGCCGTAACCCGGCTTTTGGTAAAGGAATTTTCGTCGCCCTTCGTCGGGTCGGACGGATCTCCTACCCTGTTGCCCGGTGCAGGACGGCCAGCGTGGGGCTGCCGGACTGCCGGGGTTCGGGGGCCAGGTAGTGGTGGGGATAGTCCAATTGCTCGTCGACGAGGGGCTCGTCGGCGAGGACGAGGCTGCGCATGCGCTGGAGCAGCAACGCCGCAGCGGCGGGTACCTGGGTGAGCACCTGGTCCGGGTCGGGGCGCTGACGCCCGAGGCGTTCTACGACGCGCTGACGCGGGCCTGGCGGGCCAACCTGCGCGACCTCGTCGCCGAGCCGCCGCCACCCCTGCTGCTGGTCGAGGTCGACGTCGAGCGGACCATCGAGCTCGGCTGGGTCGCCTGCGAGCTGACCCCGGACGGCGACCTCGTCGTCGCCTCGTCCGTGCCGCCGTCCGAGGACCTCGTCGCCGAGGTGCTGGAGTACTTCCCCGCGCGCCACGTCGAGTTCGTCTCCTGCACGCGCGACGACCTCGACCGCCTGGTGCTCGACGTGCGGGTCGCCCGGCAGGACGTCGCCGGCCGGCCCTCGCCGCACCACGTCCACCCGATCCACGTCGGGCTCGCCATCGTCAGCGCCGGGATCGTCGTGATGGGCGCCCTGACGCTGCCCGTCGGCGCCCTCGCGGTGCCGCTCCTCGTCGCGTCGGTGCTCTTCCTCGTCGGCGGCCTCATCCAGGCGCTGAGCGGCTACGTGCTGCTCGCCGAGCCCGACGAGGCCCCGCAGGAGGTCCCGGACGAGCGCATCGATGACGCCGCGCTGCCGCTCTACTCCGTCATCCTGCTGCTTGGCGGCGGTGCGCCCGGCCTCGAGCGCCTCCTGCGGAACTTCGAGGCCGTCGACTACCCGCGCGAGCGCACCGACGCGATCCTCGTCGTCGACCGCGACGACGAGGAGACCATCGCGGCGCTGCGCGAGAGCGCGCCGCGCAGCTGGGTGCGGGTCGCCCGCGTGCCGTCGCAGGACTTCGCGGACGTCGTACCCGCCTGCGACCACGCCCTCGCGCTCGCCCGGGGCCGTTACGTCGTCGCGTTCCGGCAGGACGACCGCCCGGACGCCGACCAGCTGCGGCGTGCGGTCGCGACCTTCGAGGCCGACCTCGCCGCGCGGCTCGCCGAGGACCGGCCGGCCCAGCCCTACCTCGGCCTGCGGGTGGCGCGCCGCGGGGGACGGTCGCCCATCGGCCTGGAGCGGATCGCCGCAGCCGACGAGGCGGTGCTGCTCAACGGCCTCTCCGGGCACGGCTCGACCGACGTCACCGAGGTGCACTGCAACATGCGCCTGCTGCGCAGGTACGGCGGCTTCGCGGCCCTGCTGCCCGGCTCCGCCCAGCGGGGCACGGCCGAGCGGCCCCCGCGGATCGGCACGCTGGACTCCAGCTCGCAGCACGCCTCGATCCGGCTCAACCGCAGCTGGTGGGACCAGCAGGCCGAGGCCTTCGCCCGCGACGTCCTCGAGGTCGCCGCGCGGGTGCACGCCTTGCTGCGAGGCAGCAATACCGGTCCCCGCATGTCCGCCYCCGCGATCGCCGCCCGGCTGTCGGCGATCGCGCTGCTGCTCAGCTACCCGGTCGTGCTCGGCGGCACGGTCGTGGTGATGGCACGCAGCCCGCTCGCCGAGGACACGCTGGTCAACCACGTCGTCTGGGTCTCGCTCGGTGGCCTGGTGCTCGTCGTCGGCACGATCACCGTGGTGGTCGGGCTGCTGCTGGTGCGGCAGCGCGGCTGGCGCACCGCCGTCGACGCCCTCACCGTGCCGGCGCTGTGGATGCTCTACTCGCTCGCGGCGTGGGCCGCGGTCTTCGCCGCGGTGCTGCGCCGCAGCGAGCCCGCCGGCGAGCCGGGTAGCGACGCGCCCGACGACCGGACGCACCGTCGGCCGGAGAGCGGCACGCCCTAGCCTGAGGTCATCTCGGGACGAAAGGGAATGACGATGTCGTTCTTCGACCAGCAGGCCATCCACTCGGCACCGGCCGGACCGCCGGCCATGCCGCGGCGCATCCAGAACCGCATCTGGGCCGGCCTCGTCGTGCTGCTCCTGGTCGCCGCCGTGCTCGGCTCCGCGATGCTCTTCTGACCCGGCCATCGGTCGCACTCCCGGCCGTCGGCTGCCCCGACGCCTGTGGATGACGTGCGCCCGTACGGCGCCCTGTGGACAGCTGGTGGACGCCGTCGCGGTAGTCCCGGGTCAAGAGCACCGCGACACGCCGGTCCAGGGTGCTTTTGGCCCGGGAATATCCCGACGCGACGGGACCGGGGCGCCCGGTCGCGGGTCCCCGGGCGCGTGGTCACGGGTCCGGGGATGTCACGCCGCGACCGGCATGCCACCCGGCAGGACGGTCGGTGCGCAGTCGCAGCTGTCGCTGCAGGCCAGGTAGGTGTGCACGGCGTGGCCGCACGCGGGGCACGGCAGGTCGTGGCTGAGGTGTTGCTGCTGCTGGGTGGTGTCGGTCCACATCGCCCTGTCTCCTTCGGCGGTCTCGGGTGGCTCTCACTAGGACCACGTAGGAGATCGGCGGAATACGACATCGTCCGAGAAATCCTCAGCGGATTTCCCGGACGACGTCGGAGCAGGGCGGGTCGGGCGTCAGCGGCCGCGGGGGCCGTACACCGCCTCGGCCTTCTTGAACGCCGCCTCGCGGGCCGCCCGGGTGTTGCGGGCGGCCAGCAGGAAGAGCTGCTCGACCCGCTCGCGGGCGAACGTACGACGGGGCGAGGCCGTCCAGGTGTCGTTGAAGAGGCGCTTGGCCGCGGCGACGGCGTCGGGCGACTTGCGGGAGATCTCGTTGGCGATCTGGAGCGCGCCGGTGAGCGGGTCGTTGTCGACGCGGGTCACGAGGCCGAGCTCGTGGGCGCGGGTGCCGTCGAAGACGTCGGCGGTCATCGTGAGGAGCTTGGCCTGATCGATGCCGACCAGCTCCTTGAGGGCCTGGATCCCCGACATGTCCGGGATCAGGCCCCACTTGCCCTCGAGCACCGACCAGCGTGAGTCGGGGGTCGCGACGCGGAAGTCGGCCGCGAGAGCGATCTGGAGGCCGCCGCCGAGGCAGTGCCCGTGCACGGCCGCGATGACCGGCACCGGGATCCGGCGGAACGCCCACGGCGCCTCCTGGAAGAGGTTCGTGCCACGCAGCGGGTTCGGGACGAACGCCTTCGCGATGCCGCTGGGCTTGCGCAGCACCGAGGCGAAGTCGAGGCCGGCGCAGAAGGCGTCCCCGTCGCCGCTGATGACCACGGCGCGCAGGGTGCGGTCCTTGCGCAGGCGCCGGGCGGTCGCGACGAGCTCCTCCAGCATCTCGAGGGTGATCGCGTTGAGCTTGTCCGGCCGGGACAGCCGGACGTGGGCGATGCCGTCGGTGATCGTGCAGGTCACGGTGCTCATGGCGCCATGCTACCGGTCGGTAACCTGCGTGTCGTCCCTGTGCCCCAAGGCGCCCGCCCCCGGACGCCACACGAGCCGCGGGCTCAGGCCCGCGGCTCGTCCGGTGTCTGGTGGGTTGCGCTCAGGCGGCCTGGGCCAGCTTGCGCGCCTCGCCCTCGAGCAGGCGCTGCATGACGCGACGCTTGCGCTTGTCGGCGGTGGCCATCGCGAACAGCAGCTTGAGCTGGCTGGGCAGGTTCTTCGCGTTGGTCGTGGCGAGCCACCCGTTCGGGAAGGACAGGCGGACCACCCGGTGCCAGGCGCTGTAGACCTGCTGCGGCAGCGGCGCCTCGTGGTAGTTGAGGTCGTACTTCTCGAACAGCGCCTTCACCTTCGGCGCCACCTCGGCGTACCGGCTGCTGGGCAGGTCGGGGAAGAGGTGGTGCTCGATCTGGTGCGACAGGTTGCCGGTCATGATGTGCATCAGCTTCGAGCCGGAGATGTTCGCCGAGCCGAGCATCTGGCGCAGGTACCACTCGCCCCGCGTCTCCTTCTCGGGGATCGACTTGAGCTCGAAGGTCTCGACGCCCTCGGGGAAGTGGCCGCACATGATGACCGAGTGCGACCACAGGTTGCGGATCAGGTTCGCGGTGAAGTTCGCGGCCAGGGCCGGCAGGAATGAACCGGTCGGCGCGGCGAGGACCGGGTTGACGACGTAGTCCTTCGTCGCCTGCTTGCGGACCTTCTTCAGCGTCGCCTTGAGGTTCCGCTTGAACTCCTCGCTGCGCTTCTCCTTCGGCAGGCGCAGGTTGCGGCCCAGCTCGAGGTCGTACGCCGCGATGCCGTACTCGAAGAAGCAGGCGTTGATGAAGTTCCACAGCGGCTGTGCGAGGTAGGCGGGGTACCAGCGCTGCTCCTCGTCGACGCGCATGATGCCGTAGCCGAGGTCGTTGTCCTTGCCGACGATGTTCGTGTAGGTGTGGTGGACCTCGTTGTGCGAGTGCTTCCAGCCGTCGGCGGTGGAGGCGTTGTCCCACTCCCACGTGGTCGAGTGGATCTTCGGGTCACGCATCCAGTCCCACTGGCCGTGCATGACGTTGTGGCCGATCTCCATGTTCTCGAGGATCTTGGCCACCGCGAGGCCGGCGGTGCCGAGCACCCACGCGGGCGGGAAGACGCTGGCGAGCAGCACGGCGCGGGAGCCGAGCTCGAGCTTGCGCTGGACGTCCACCATCTTGCGGATGTACGCCGCGTCCTTCTCGCCGCGGGCGTCGAGCACCTCCTGGCGGATGGCGTCGAGCTCGGCGCCGATGGCCTCGATGTCCTCGGGGGTGAGGTGCGCGATCGGGTTGTCGACCTTGTTGGTCACAGTGGTCATGTGTCAGTCCTGGAGGTCTCGTGAGGTTCAGTGGTCGATCTGGCAGTCGCCGGCAGCGGCGCTGATACACGTCTGGATCTTCACGCCGCCCGGGTCGGTCTCGCCCGGGACGGCGACGGTGAGCTCGCCGTTGCGCAGGTCGCGCACGGCGCCGGAGGTCATCGGCAGCACGCAGCCCATGCAGATGCCCATCCGGCACCCGCTCGGCATCAGCACGCCGGCCGACTCCGCCGCGTCGAGGATCGGCATCGACCCCTCGGCCTCGACGGTGGCGCCGGACGGCCCGGTGAAGGTGACCGTCCCGCCCTCGGCGTCGACGTCGACGACCGTCGGGCGGAAACGCTCGGTGTGCAGGGTGAGGCGGCGCTCGTCGTAGAACGCCTCCAGGGTGTCGAGCAGCCCGGCCGGGCCGCAGGCGTACGCCGTGCGCTCGGCCAGGTCGGGGACCTCGGCCTCGAGGTCGTCGGTGGTGAGCAGCCCGTCGGTGTCGGTGTGCCGCTCGACGAGGCGCAGCCGGCCGGCCTCGGCGTGGGCGCGCAGCTCGGCTCCGAAGATCACCTCGTCGCGCTTCATCGCCGAGTGGACCAGCACGATGTCGTACGCCGCGCGGGCGACCGACTCGTTGCGGGAGTAGAGGTTGCGCAGCATCCCGATGACCGGGGTGATGCCCGAGCCCGCCGTCACCATCAGCAGCTTCTGCTTCTCGGCACGCGGCGGGGCGAGGACGAAGTCGCCCTCGGCCTGGGCGAGGTGGAGCATCTGGCCGACCCGGGCCTGGTGGACGAGGTACTGCGAGACCGCCCCGCCGGGGATCGCCTTGACGGTGATCGAGATCCGGCCGTCGGGGCGCGGGCCGTGGGTCAGGGAGTAGGTGCGCCACAGGCGCACGCCGTCGACGTCGATCCCGACCCGGACGTACTGGCCGGGGATGTGCCCGGCCCAGTCGCGGCCGGGCTTGATGACGATCGTGGCGGCGTCGGCGGTCTCGGCCTCGACGGCCTCGATGCGGCCCTTGAGGCCGGACGCGGCGCCGGGGCGGAGCGGGGCGAAGTGGTCGAGCAGGTCGTCGACCGTCAGCGGGGTGACCGCTGCGTCGAGCAGGCTGCGCAGGCGGTTCGGGAGGCGCCCGGTGCGGGCAGCCGAACGAGGGCCGGCGGTTGTGGAACTCACTCCACCACACTCGCAACTCCGGCCGCTAAACTCATGACCACAGTCGGTGAATCTGCCGACGGTTTTTGTTCGCCAGGAGTGAAGAAGGCGGATCCATGCCGCGTCGATCCCTGCGCCGGCCGCGTGCCGACCGGAGCGTCCTGCTGCCCCCGGAGACGGTGGCCGCGATCCGCAGCGACCTGGCGACGGTCGCCGACGACGTCGTCGACCAGATCATCCGTGAGGTGCCACCCTACGAGGACGCGTTCAGCGGCCCGATGGGCGAGACCATCCGCGGAGCGGTGCAGGTCGCCCTCGGCGGCTTCCTCTCCCTGATCAGCGACCGCCGCGGCCCCGACGCGCTCGCCCCGCGGGCCTCCGCCGTCGACGGCGCCTACGAGCTGGGGCGGGGCGAGGTCCGCAGCGGCCGGACGACGGACGCCCTGCTCTCGGCGTACCGGATCGGCGCCCGGGTGTCGTGGCAGCACCTGTCCGCGAAGGCCGTGCAGCAGGGCATCGACCCGGCCACGATGGCCTCCTTTGCCGAGCTGGTGTTCGCCTACATCGACGAGCTGTCGGCCGCGAGCGTCGCCGGCCACCGCGACGAGTCCGCCGCCGAGGGGCGGATCCGGCAGCGCATGGTCGAGCGCCTCGCCCGGCACCTGCTCACCGGCGCTCCGGAGGCCACCGTGCTCGCGTCGGCCGAGCGGGCCGAGTGGTCGCCCCCGACCACGCTGACCGCCGTCCTCGTCCCGGAGGCGCAGGCCGGCACCCTGCAGGGCGTGCTGCGCCGCGGCACGCTGCTCACCACCGACCTGCCCGACCTGGACGGCCACGCGTTGCTGATGGTGCCCGACGCCCACGACCGCGCCCGGGTGCCGCTGCTGCGGGCCGTGCAGGGGCGCGACGCGCTCGTCGGCCCGCCGCGGCCGTGGCTGGACGTGCGCGAGTCCTACGAGCGCGTCCTGCGCGCCCAGGCGCTCGGCCTCACGGGCGACACCGAGCGGCACCTGCCGCTGCTGGTGCTGACCGCAGACCAGCAGGCGCTGGACGACCTGCGCGCCGTCGTGCTGTCCCCGCTGGCCGACCTGCGTCCCTCCACCGCCGCGAAGCTGCGGGAGACCCTGCGCGCCTGGCTGCTCCACCAGGGCCGCCGTGACGACGTGGCCGCCGCCCTCTTCGTGCACCCGCAGACCATCCGCTACCGCATGACCCAGCTGCGCGACCTCTACGGGGAGCGTTTGGAGGATCCCGATACGGTCCTCGCGCTGACCCTTGCGCTCGGTGTGGAGGAGGAGTCCGGATGAGGTCGTGGGCCGTGCGGCTGGTGCCGCTGGCAGTGCTGCCTGCGCTCGTCGCCGCGCTCGCGGGGTGCCAGTCTGCGCGGAAGGCCGACCCCGACGCGACCCCGAGCCGCAAGCCGGTCGTCGCCGGCGACAGGTACGTCGCGCTGGGCGACTCCTACACCTCGGCGCCCGCGGTCGGGGAGCCGACCGGGCCGCCCGCCTGCCAGCAGACCGACCGCAACTACCCGCACCTGCTGGCCGAGGCGCTGGACCTCGACCTGGTCGACGTCAGCTGCGGCGGTGCGAAGACGCCCAACATGACCACCCAGCCGCAGGTCGCCGGCACCGACCGCCTGCCACCACAGGTCGAGGCCGTCACCGAGGACACCGCGCTGGTCACCATCAGCATCGGGGCCAACAACGGCTCGGTCTACGGCAACCTGGTCATCCGGTGCGCGCAGCTCGCGCTCGCCGACCCCGACGGGGCCCCCTGCTCCGACCTGGCCCAGCAGAACGACGACGTGCTGCCCACGGTCTTCGACGGCGTCGTCGAGGGGATCGTCGAGACCGTCGACGCCGTCCTCGAGCGCGCCCCGGACGCGCGGGTCGTCGTGGTCGGCTACCCGCAGATCTTCCCGGCCGAGGGCACCTGTCCCGAGCTCCCGCTCGCCGAGGGCGACTACCCCTTCGGGCGCGGCGTGATCGAGGCGTTCGTGCAGGCGCAGGCGCGGGCGGCGACCGAGTCGGGCGCGGAGTACGTCGACGTGTGGGCCGCCACGGAGGGCCACGACATCTGTGCCGACGAGCCGTGGATCGCCGGGTTCGAGCCGGCGAAGGCGGCGACGCCGTACCACCCCTACGCCGAGGAGCAGGAGGCCGTCGCCGGCCTGCTCGAGGACCTGGTCGCCCGGCAGGGCTGACCTCGCCGCCGGCCCGCGCGCCGGTTTGTCTCAGGGATCGTGTTGCGACAAACGGGACTTGTGTAGCATATCCGGATGGATCCGGCCGAGGTGCTCGCGCTCGTCGCCGTCGCGGCGGTGGCCGCCCTGCTGCTCGCGGGCGGGCCGGCGCCCGGCGCCTCCGCGCGGCAGTTCGCCGACGAGTACCTCCTCGCCGTCGAGGAGACGCACGCGGGCCTGGTCGAGCAGGCCCATCGCGTCGACCGGCGGTTGCTGGGCCTCGCGACCCTCGCCGGCCTGGTGGGTTACGCCGCCGCCCGCCTCCTCGTCGAGCCCGGCGTGGCCGTGTGGGTGGCGGTGCCGGCCCTCGCCGCCACCGTCGGTGCACTGAGGCTGTGGCGCGCCGGGCAGGACCTCGCGCCCGAGCCCGGCTCGCCCGTGGTGGCGCGGGTGCGGGCCGTGCGGCTGGCCGACTACCTGCCCCCGGTGGGCCTGGTCGTCCTCGTCGCGAGCCCGGTGCTGGCGCTCGGCTGCCTCGTCGCCGGGATCGAGGCGGTGCGTCGCGACGTGCCCGACGTCGAGGCGGTGTGGCTGGTCGTCGGCCTCGGTGCCGCCATGGCGGTCCTCGGGGTCGCGGCGCCGTGGTCCGCCGGCCGCAGCCGTCCGCGGACACCGGCCAGCTGTACCTGCACGACGCCTGGCGGGCGCGCCAGCTGTCCGGGGCGCTGTGGTTCCAGCTCAGCGCCGGCTTCGTGCTCGGGCTCGAGGCCGCCGCGCTGCTCGACCTCGACGCCACCTGGCTGCTCTTCGGCTGGGCCCTGTCCGTCGGCGCGGTGATCATGCTGCGTCGCGGCGAGCACACCTTCCGCCGCCGGCTCTGGCCCGACCTCGGCCCGGCCGTGCGGGTCCGGGTCGGCGAGCCGGCCGGCACCGTCGGGACGGCCGGCACCGGCGGGACGGGCGGGACCGGCGGGACGGGCGGGACCGGCGGGACGCCGTGATCGTCCTCGACCCGCGGTCCGTCACTCCGCCGTACGAGCAGGTCCGCTCGCAGCTCGCGGCGCTGGTCGAGGCCGGCGAGCTGGGCGCCGGCGACCGGCTGCCCACCGTGCGGAGGCTGGCGAAGGACCTCGGCCTCGCAGTCAACACCGTCGCCCGCGCCTACCGCGAGCTCGAGGCGGCCGGGCTGATCGAGACCCGCGGCCGGGCCGGCAGCTTCGTCACCGGCTCGGGCGTCGAGCGGGCGGCCCGCGAGGCCGCGCTGGCGTACGTCGAGCGGGCCCGCGCGCTCGGCCTCTCCGACCGTGCCGCGCTCGAGGTGGTCGCCGGGGTGCTGGGGATCAGTCGGCGAGGAAGCTGAACCGCACCTCGCGCTCGTCGTTGTCGACGTTGAGGTCGACCAGGCAGATGCTCTGCCACGTGCCGAGGGCGAGCCGACCCTCGAGGACCGGGACGGTGGCGTACGGCGGGACCAGGGCCGGCATGACGTGGGAGCGGCCGTGCCCGGGGGAGCCGTGGCGGTGCCGCCACCGGTCGTCGGCGGGCAGCAGGTCGCCGAGCGCGGAGAGCAGGTCGTCGTCGCTGCCGGCGCCGGTCTCCAGGATCGCCAGCCCGGCGGTCGCGTGCGGCACGAACAGGTGCAGGATCCCGTCGCCGCGGCCGGAGGCGAACGCCGCGCAGTCGCGGGTCAGGTCGAGGACGACCTCGCGGTCGCCCGTGCGGTAGGTGCGGGTCTCGCTGTCCATCCGGCCATCATGACGGGCCGGGCATGACGGGCCGGGCACGACGGCGGGGCGGGCCGGCGGGGCGGG
>NZ_VLJQ01000002.1:0-58789 GCF_007829375.1 Nocardioides sp. J9
GACGCGCCTGCGGCGCGGGCGCCGCGCTGCCGCGCCGCGGTTGCCTCCGGCAGGTGGCACCGTCCCCCTGGCGGCAAGCCGAGGGCGTGGGGCCCAGGCGCGAGCTGGTCGCCGGCTCAGCGCCACGCGGCGTCGCGACCCAGCAGCGCCAGCACGTGCACCCCGGTGGGGGCGTCCACCGGGACCGGGCGCGGGGGAGCGAAGCGCGGGTCGTCGCCGAGCGCCACCTGGAGCGCCGTCGGGAGCAGGTCGGCGGCCAGGCGCTCGGGGATCGCGGACCCGCGCCCCGTCGTACGCCCGACGTCCCAGCCGTGGACCGTGACCTCGAGCGCGGCGATCCGCGCGACGGTGTCGACGGGCAGCGGGTGCCCGCCGACGTCGACGGTCGGGCTGGTCGCCTCCATCCACGCGTGCAGCAGGCCGCACGCCTTCACCTGCAGCCGCTCGACCCGCTCCACCAGCGGCGAGGGTCCGGAGCAGTGCAGGCCGACGGCACCGTCGGCGGCCTCGGCGAAGGCGTCGAGGGCGTCCTCCATGTGCGCCAGCAGGCCGGCGAGGGTCCACCCGAGACAGGGGGTGGGGCGGTCGACGTCGGCGCAGGTGGTCGTCGCGAGGGCGGCGCTGGTGTAGTCGAGCGCGCGCTGCAGGACGTCCAGGCCGGCGACGAGACCGGCCGGGGCCGGCTCGGCCGTCATGGCTCAGGCCGGGACGTAGTCGGCGGGCAGGCGGTCCGGCAGGCCGAACCGGGCGAACAGCCGCGGGTCGAAGAACGCGGTCACGTGCTCGACACGCAGCTCGTCGCCCGAGCCGGTCATCTGCAGCACCTGCAGGTGGAAGGGCTCGAAGTGGCCCTCGGGCTGGCGCATGTAGAGGCCGAACGCCGGCTGGCCGTTGGCGACCGTCTCGATCATCGGCATGTCGTTGGTGCCGCCGGGGCACTTGCTGCCGATCAGCTCGCCGATCGCCTCGCAACCGCGGTAGTGGTTGAGGAACGGCGGCATGTCCCACGTGGCGTCGTACTTGAGCAGCTGGACGATCTGGTCGATGTCCTTGCGCCAGAACGCCTGCAGGTAGGCGTCGAGCAGGGTGCGCTGGGCCTGGTCGAGGTCGGCCTCGACCGTGTCCGGGGTGAGACCGCGGTCGGCGAGCTGTGCGTGCGCGCGCTGCAGTGCCGAGTTCACCGCGGCGGTGGTCGTCTCGAGTGCCGCAGCGGTCTCGGCTGCTGACCAGCGCAGCACGTCGCGCAGGATGAGCACCGCGCGCTGGCGGGCGGGCAGGTGCTGCAGGGCGGCGACGAACGCCAGCCGGATCGTGTCCCGCTCGGCGACCTCGACCGCGGCGTCCGGGATCGGCTCGAGCCACGGCACCTCGTGGTCCTCGAGCAGCTCGTCGGCAGGGGAGGAGTCGGAGGTGCCGAGCCCGGTGGGCAGCGGGCGACGCGGCTTGCTCTCCAGGTTGGTCAGGCACACGTTGGTGGCGATCTTGTAGAGCCACGTGCGCACCGAGCTGCGGCCCTGGAAGCTCGCCGACGCCTTCCACGCGCGCAGGAAGGTCTCCTGGACCAGGTCCTCGGCCTCGTGCACCGAACCGCTCATCCGGTAGCAGTGCGCCATCAGCTCGCGCTGGTAGCGCCCAGTGAGGGTGTCGAAGTCCGCGAGCTCGTCGTGGGCGGGCGCGGTCGCCTGCCCTGCCAGTCCTGCCTGCTCGGTCACGGTGGTTCCCATCGCTGCCCCTGTGGTCTCGTCAGTCTGCCTGAGGAGGTGGACCGGGGGCGACGGGAAAAATCATCGCCGGGTCATCGCCGGGGTCATCGCGGGGTCATCGACCGGACTGCCGGGCGTGCGCCGCGACCACCTCGAGCGCCCGCTGCGCCGCCGGGACGGCGACCTCGCGGTCCGCGGGCACCAGGCCGACGCGGGTACGCCGGTCGAGCAGGTCGGCGACGTCGGCGGCCCCCTCGTGGGTGATCCCGAAGAAGAGCTCGGCCCAGACCGTGGGGACGGTGGCGTGGCCGGGTGCGATCGGCGCGAGGACCTCGTCGGCGGCCCAGCCGGACGCCTCGAGCGCCGCGTCGAGCACGAGGCCGGCGTCGGCGCCGTACCGCCGCACGAGGCGGGCGCGTCCGGGGTGGTCGGCACGGGCCGCCTCCTCGGCGAGCGCCTCGCGGGGCGCGGCGCCGAGCAGGGGGAGGGTGGCGGTGACGCAGGGGCCGGCGGTGAGGCCAGCGGAGGCGACGGCCGCGTCGACGGCGTCCTGGGCCATCCGGCGGTACGTCGTCAGCTTGCCGCCGACGATCGTGACCACCCCGGACGGGCTGGTGAGCACGGCGTGCTTGCGGGACAGGTCGGCGGTCGAGCCCTCGCCCGCGCCGTCGGAGGTGTCGAGCAGCGGACGGAGGCCGGCGAAGGCGCCGACGACGTCGGAGCGGCGCAGCGGCCGGGCGAAGGACGCGGAGACCACGTCGAGCAGGAAGCCGATCTCGACCTCGGTCGGCTCGGCGACGTCCGGCACGGGGCCGTCGACCGGCTCGTCGGTGAGGCCGACGTAGAGCTGGCCGTCGGGCTGGGGGAGCACGAGGACGAAGCGGTTGGTCTCGCCGGGGATCGGGGCGAAGACGGCGACCGCCAGGTGCGGCAGTGCCTCCGGTCGCAGGACGAGGTGGGTGCCGCGGGAGGGGCGCAGCCGGACGTCGTCGACCAGGTCGCCGGCCCACACCCCCGCCGCGTTCACGACCGTGCGGCAGGTGACGGCCAGGTCCGCCCCGGTGAGCTCGTCGCGCAGCTGCACGGAGGTGCCGGTCGCCGCGACCACCCGGGCGTGGGTGTGCACGGCGGCACCGCGGTCGGCGGCGGTGCGGGCGATCGTGGTGACCAGCCGGGCGTCGTCCTCGAGCTGGCCGTCCCAGCCGAGCAGGCCGCCGCGCAGGCCCTCCGTGCGCAGCGGCGGCGCGAGCTGTCGGGTCTCGGCCGCCGACAGCCGCCGGGGCCGGGGGAGGGTGTCGGTGCTGGTGCGGGCCGCCCGGCGGAGCAGGTCGCCGCCGACGAGGCCGGCGCCGGCGAGCGCGCCGAGCGGGCGGCTGACGCCGGGGCCGAGGGGGATGAGCGAGGGCAGCGGGTGGGTGAGGTGCGGCGCGGTGGTCTCCATCAGGATCCCGCGCTCGACAGCGCTCTCGTGCGCGATCGCGACCTGGCCCGAGGCGAGGTAGCGCAGCCCGCCGTGCACCAGCTTCGAGGAGAACCGCGACGTGCCGAAGGCGAGGTCGTGGGCGTCGACCGCGAGCACCCGCAGCCCGCGAGAGGCGGCGTCGAGCGCGACCCCCGCGCCGGTCACCCCGAGGCCGACGACGACCACGTCGACGTCGGTGGGCGCACCGGCCAGGCCGGGGGTGATCCGCCGGGGCGTGCGGGAGGAGCCGGTCGGGCTGGTCGGGCTGGTCGGGCTGGTCGGGCTGGTCGGGCTGGTCATGGTGTGAGGCTCCGTACGACGAGGGTGCGCAGCTCCGCGTCGAGGGCGGCGGTGTCCACCGCGTCGTCGACCATCGTGTGCGCGGACAGGACGAACCCGTGGGCGGCCAGGACGACGCCGCGGGCGATGGTGACCGGGTCGCCGGAGCGGATGGTGCCGGCCCGCTGGCCGTCGGCGACCGCGCCGGCGAGCACGCCGATGACCAGCTCCTGCGAGCGGCCGCGGCGGGCCAGCAGGTAGGGGAGGATCAGCTCCGGGTCGAGCTCGACGATGCGGGTGAACAGCTCGTTGTCGCGCAGCGCCTCGACCGTCGCCGCGACCGCGTCGGCGACCTGCTGGGGCGTCGGGGGGCCGGACAGGTCCACGCCGCGGGCGACCAGGCCGCCCCACTCGCGGGTCATCAGGTCGCCGAGCAGGGCCGGCATGTCCGGCCACGCGCGGTAGATCGTCATCCGCGAGACGCCGGCGCGGCGGGCGACCTCGGTGAGCGTCGTGCGCTTCCAGCCGACGTCGAGGATGCACTCGCGGGCGGCGTCGAGGTAGCCGTCGCGGGGGCCGGCCTGCTCTCGGGCCGGCGGCTGGCCTCCGGCAGGGTTGTGACGGTGTGACGCCATATGTCACACTGTAACACATGACGACCGAGCGACCCGCCGTGCTCCAGCCCGAGATGCCCGCCACCCGCTGGGGCGACCCGGCGCACGCGAGCGACCTCCCCGACGGCGTGCGTGACCTCGTCGGCATGGTCTTCCCGCTCCACGACACGCCCGCCCGTGAGGACGTCACCGTCCCGGCGCCGCGGCTGCCCGACGACCTGGTCGCGGGCCTGCGGGCGCTGCTCGGCGACGGGCACGTGCTCACTGACGACGCGACGCGCCGCCTGCGCACCCGCGGCAAGTCGACCCCCGACCTGCTCCGCCAGCGCACCGGCGACCTCGGCGACGCACCCGACGTCGTCGTACGCCCCGGCGGGCACGACGACGTCGCCGCCGTGCTGGCCTGGGCGCAGGAGCACCGGGTCGCGGTCGTCCCGTTCGGCGGGGGCACGGCGGTCACCGGCGGCCTCGTCGCCGACCCCACCGGCCTGGCCGGCGTGGTCTCGCTCGACCTCGGCCGGATGCGCGGGCTGCTCGCCGTCGACCCGGTCTCCTCGACCGCGACGCTCGAGCCCGGCCTGCGCGGCCCGGAGGCAGAGGCCCTGCTCGCGGAGCACGGGCTGATGCTCGGCCACTACCCGCAGTCGTTCGAGTACGCCACGGTCGGCGGGTTCGCCGCCACCCGCTCCAGCGGCCAGTCCAGCGCCGGCTACGGCCGCTTCGACGCGATGGTCGTCGGGCTGCGCGTCGCCACCCCGGTCGGCGAGGTCCGGCTCGGGGTGTCCCCCGCCAACGCGTCCGGCCCCGACCTGCGCGAGCTCTTCCTCGGCTCCGAGGGCGCCTTCGGCGTGATCACCGAGGTCACGGTGCGGGTCCGCCCGCTGCCCGAGGTGAAGGAGTACGAGGGCTGGCGCTGGCCCTCCTTCGCCGCCGGCGCCGACGCGATGCGCGTGCTCGCCCAGGCCGACCTGCTGCCGACCGTGCTGCGGCTCTCCGACGAGGCCGAGACCGCGATCAACCTCGCCGACCCCGAGTCCATCGGCGGCGAGGGCGGCGCCGACGGGGAAGGGCCGGGCTGCCTGATGATCACCGGCTACGAGGGCACCCCGGCCGCGGTCGCCGCGAAGAAGGCAGCCGTCACCGCCGCCCTCACCGGCCTCGGCGGCACGGCGCTGGGCCCGGAGCCCGGCGAGGCGTGGGCCGCGGGGCGCTTCGGTGCGCCGTACCTGCGCGACAGCCTGCTCGACGTCGGCGTCCTCGTCGAGACGCTCGAGACCGTCACCTTCTGGAGCAACCGGGAGAACCTCTACACCCGCGTGAAGTCCGCGCTCGAGGCGGCGCTGCCCGGCGCGATGGTGCTCTGCCACGTCTCGCACGTCTACGCGACCGGCTGCTCGCTCTACTTCACCGTCGCCGCCCCGGGTGGCGAGGACCCGCTGGCCACCTGGCTGCCCGCGAAGGCCGCCGCGTGCGAGGCGATCGTCGCCGCCGGCGCCTCGATCACCCACCACCACGCGGTCGGCACCGACCACAAGCCCTACCTCACCGCCGAGATCGGCGAGCTCGGCGCCGAGGTGCTGCGCGCGGTGAAGCGGGCCGTCGACCCGGCCGGCATCCTCAATCCCGGGGTGCTGGTCCCGTGAGCGAGCCCGCCCGGCGCTTCGCCTTCCTCGTCAACCCCGCCTCCGGGGGCGGCGCGGCCCCGAAGGTCGTCGTCCCGCTCACCCGCGCGCTGCGCGAGTCCGGCGCCGAGGTCGAGGTCACCTACACGACCTCGGTCGCCGAGCCCCCCGCCCTCGTCGGTGCCGCCGTGGAGTCGGGCGCGGTCGTCGTCGCCGTCGGGGGCGACGGGATGGTCTCCTCCGTCGCCGGCGCGGTCGCCGAGCGCGACGGGGTCCTCGCCGTCGTCCCCGCCGGGCGGGGCAACGACTTCGCCCGGATGCTCGCCGTCCCGCACGACACCGCTGCGCAGGCCCGCCTGCTGCTGGACGGCGCCGAGCGGCGGATCGACCTGCTCCGCGCGAGCCTGCCCGACGGCTCGTCGTGGGTGGTGGCCGGCTCGGTCTACGCCGGCGTCGACGCCCGCGCCGCCGAGATCGTCGACCGCTCGCACTGGCTCCCCGGCCGGCTGCAGTACCCCGTCGCCGCCGTGCGCGCCCTCGCGACCTACCGCCCCGTGCGCTGCGTCCTCGACGTCGACGGCGAGCGCAGCGAGCACCAGGCCGCGACGGTGGTGGTCGCGAACTCCCGCTACTACGGCAAGGGCATGGCGATCGCGCCGGCCGCGTCCGTCGACGACAGCCTGCTCGACGTCGTCGTGATCGAGGCCGCCGGCCGCCTCGACCTGATCCGCTCCCTGCCCCAGGTGTACGACGGCGGCCACGTCGACCTGCCCGAGGTGATCGTGCGCACCGGCCGCCGGGTCAGCCTGTCCGGCTCGCACACCGGCGGCGGCGCCGTACCCGTCGGCGCGGACGGCGAGGCGCTCGGCCCCCTGCCCGCTGCCGGCGCCGGGGAGCTGGTCGTGGAGCTGTTGCCCGCCGCCCTGCGCATCGTGGCGTGAGCCGGGGACAGTTTCGCCGGTCGACCGGCGAAACTCACGCCTGACCGACGAAGCTTTGTCGGTCAGGCGTGAGTTCTGTCGGTCAGGTTCGTGGGGATTCACCACCTAGGGGGTGAATCTCGGCCACTGGGCACACGAAACTACGGTCTCGGGGCCCTGATTTCGTGTGCCCAGTCGGGGTTTCACCACCCAGGTGGTGAAACCCCCACCCCGCCTCAGACCGGCGCCGGCAGCGACCGGCTGATGATCTCCTTCATGATCTCGCTCGTCCCGGCGTAGATCTGCGAGACGCGGAGGTCGGCCCAGGCCCGGGCGATGGGGTACTCGTTCATGTAGCCGTAGCCGCCGTGCAGCTGCAGGCACTTGTCGGCGACCTTCTGGGCGCGCTCGGAGCACCACAGCTTGGCCATGGCGACGGTGGGGATGTCGAGCTTGCCCTCGAGGTGCAGGCCGATGCACTCGTCGACGAAGGAGCGGGCGACGCGGGCCTCGGTGGCGACCTCGGCCATCTTGAACTTGGTGTTCTGGAAGCCCCAGATCGGGCGGTTGAAGGCGTGCCGCTCGTGGACGTAGCGCATGGTCTCGTCGAAGCAGAACTCCATCGCGGCGACGTTCGCGGCGGCGACGATGAGGCGCTCCTGCGGGAGCTGCTCCATGAGCTGGATGAAGCCCTGGCCCTCCTCGGTGCCGAGCAGGTTGGTGACCGGCACGCGGACGTCGGCGAAGGAGAGCTCGGAGGTGTCCTGGCCCTTCATGCCGACCTTGTCGAGCACGCGGCCGCGGGAGAAGCCGGGGGTGTCGGTCGGGACGATGATGAGCGAGATGCCGGCCGCGGCCTCCTCGGGGTTGGTCTTCGCGACCACCACGACGACGTCGGCCTGGGCGCCGTTGGTGATGAAGGTCTTCGAGCCGTTGATGACGTACTCGTCGCCCTCGCGGATGGCCTTCGTCTTCACGCTCTGCAGGTCCGAGCCGGTGCCGGGCTCGGTCATCGCGATGGCGCCGACGGCCTCGCCGCTGGCCATCTTCGGCAGCCACGCGTGCTTCTGCTCCTCGGTGCCGTAGGCGAGGATGTAGTGGGCGACGATGCCGTTGTGGAGCGAGACGCCCCACGAGCTGTCGCCGACCTTGGTCTGCTCCTCCATCAGGATCGCCTCGTGGGCGAAGGTGCCGCCACCGCCGCCGTACTCCTCGGGGATCGAGAGGCAGAGCAGGCCGACCTCGCCGGCCTTGTTCCACAGCTCGCGGTCGACCTGCTTGTTCTCGATGAAGCGCTCGACGTTCGGCTTGATCTCCTTCTCGCAGAAGGTTCGCGCGAGGTCGCGGAAGTCGTCGAGGTCGGTGGTCATCCAGGGGGAACGGCGCTGCGGCATGGGGGTGGGTCCTGTCGGCTGGTCGGTGTCTCGGAACTGGATACAGCCTGTATCGCAGGTGACAGGGTGCCATGTCAGAACGCTGGGTACAAGGTGTATCCATCAGGTCCGTACGGCGGTAGCCTGCTCGCCGTGGTGGACGTGGCGAAGTGGGTCGACTCGACCGTGCGCCGGCGCAGCGCCAAGGAGGCGCACGGCGACGGGCGGCGCGACCTCGTCGTGCAGGCTGCCGTCGCCGCCATCGAGGAGGGTGGCGCCGACATCGGCATGGGCCAGGTCGCCGAGCGCGCCGGCATCCCGCGGCCCAACGTCTACCGCCACTTCGCGAGCAAGGAGCAGCTCGACGCCGAGGTCGCGCGGTACGCCGCCACCGAGCTCATCGACCGCGTCCGACCCCACTTCCGGCGCACCGGCACGCCCGCCGAGATCGTCGGCGGCCTCATCGCGCCGTGCGTCGCGTGGGCCGCCGAGCACCCCCACCTGTTCCGCTTCCTGGCGGCGCAGCAGCAGACGAAGGCGCTGCACCGCGCCCGGCTCGGCCGCACCCGGCTGCTCAACGAGGTCGTGGACGCCGCCCGGTCCTACCTGCGCGCGACGCCGCTCTCGGCCGACCCGCCCGAGGGCGTGCTCGTCGGCGTGATGGGGATGGTCGACGCCAGCATCATCTGGTGGTTCGACCACCACGACGAGACCCAGGACGAGCTCGTCGCCCGACTCACCCGCCAGGTCACCGCGGTCCTCACCGACACCCTCGCGCAGTACGGCCTGGTCGTCCCCGACGACATGGTCTTCCGCCCGCAGCAGGACTGACCGGGCGCGCAGGAGAAAATCAGAGGCACAGCGGAATAGCCGCGTGCCGCCGGCGCTTGGACAAGTTGTTTCAACTTTGAAGCACCTGTTCCGCCCGGACCACCTGGAGTGTCGATGACCGCCTGCCTGACCCGTGCGCCGCGCGCCTCCACCACTCCCGCGACCGACCGGTCGGCCGCCCCGGCCGCCGAGGTGCGCACCCGCGTCGTCGTCCCCCTGCGCTTCGCCGACGGCTACGCCACCACCGCCGACGTGGTCACCTTCCACGGCCTGGCCGACGGCAAGGAGCACTTGCTCCTCGGCCTCGGCGCCTGGCGCGAGCGGGTGGCCGGCCTGGCCGGCGGCGGTACGGCGCCCCTGGTCCGCCCGCACAGCGAGTGCCTCACCGGCGACGTGCTCGGCTCGGAGCGCTGCGACTGCGGGCCCCAGCTGCGCGAGGCGGTCGAGCGGATCGCGGGCGAGGGCGGGTTCCTGCTCTACCTGCGCCAGGAGGGCCGCGGCATCGGGCTCTACGCCAAGCTCGACGCCTACGCCCTGCAGGACGCCGGCCTCGACACCTACGAGGCCAACCGGGCCCTGGGCCGCGGCGAGGACGAGCGCGACTACCGCGCAGCGGCGCAGATGGTGCGCGCGATGGGCGTCGACCGGATCCGGCTGCTGAGCAACAACCCCGACAAGGCCGCGCAGTTGGAGGCCTACGGCGTCGGCGTCGACGCGCAGGTCCCGACCGGGGTGCACCTCTCCGAGGCGAACCGCCGCTACCTCACCGTCAAGCGCGACCACACCGCGCACACCCTCGACCTCGACGGACTGATCGCGTGAGCACGGACACTGCAGACACCGCCGTCTGGCTCGGCGAGGACGAGATGGCGGCGTGGCTGCCGTTCATCCGGATCGTCCAGGCCCTGCCCCAGCAGCTCGACCGGTTGCTGCGCGAGGAGGCCGGGATCCCGCACAACTACTACGGGATGCTCGCCACCCTGTCCGCCCAGCCGGACCGCACCCTCACCATGGGCGACCTCGCCCGGCTCACCGCGTCCAGCCCGTCGCGGCTCAGCCACGCGATCGCCGCGCTGGAGCAGCGCGGGTGGGTCGAGCGTCGCCAGTGCCCCGAGGACAAGCGGATGCAGTACGCCACGCTCACCGACGCCGGCCTGGAGCTGCTGCGCAGCGTGGCGCCGCGGCACGTGGCGCACGTCCGCTCGCTCGTCTTCGACCGGCTCACCCCCGAGCAGGTGCGCCAGCTCGCGGAGATCTCTTCGGCGATCGTCGGCGACGCCGACCTCGGCGAGGCCTGAGCCGGTCAGCCGGTCAGCAGGTCAGCCGGTCAGGGCAGGGACCAGACCAGCAGCTCGGTCGGCACCGCCGCGGTCACGTCGTACGACGTCTCGCCGGTCACGCAGAACGCGTCGCCGGCGCTGAGCGGCTCGGCGAGCGAGGACCGCAGCAGCGCCCCGGTCGCGACGAAGGCGTGCACCCGGGGTGCCGCCGGCAGGGTGAGCACCTCGCCGGCGTCGAGCCGGGCCACGTCGAGGGCCGCGCCGGCCACGCCCACGGCGAGCGGGCCGCCGTCACCGACCACGCGGGCCAGGCCCCGGCCGGGGGCCGCGTCGACCGCCGAGGTCGCGTACCGCGGCGCTGCGTCGGGGTCGTCCGGCGTGAGCCACACCTGCACGAAGCGCGCCGGGCCGTCGCCACCGGCCAGCTCGGAGTGGCGCACGCCCGAGCCGGCGGTCAGCACGCCGCACTCGCTGGCGCCCAGCACCGCCTCGGAGCCGGTGCCGTCGCGGTGCACCACCGAGCCGGACACCACCCAGGTCACGATCTCCAGCCCGGCGTGCGGGTGCTCCTCGAAGCCGGTGCCCCGGGCCAGCAGGTGGTCGTCGTGGCACACCATCGGCCCGAAGGACATCCGCTCGGGGTCGAGGTTCGGCCCGAACGAGAAGGAGTGGTGGGTGAGCCGCCCGGCCTCCCGCTCGACGAACCGGTCAGTTCCCCTGCGGATCTCGACGTTCACGTGACAGATTGTGCCCGTGCCCGTCGGTGCACGCCGCGTCAGGCTGCCGTCCGGGCCTGCTCATGGGAGGGTGGGCGCGATGGAGGACAGGGTGAGGGACCTGGCCGAGCGGCTCCCGGGAGGGTTCCGCTTCGGCACGAGCACGGCGGCGTACCAGATCGAGGGCGCGGTCGACGAGGACGGACGCGGTCCGTCGGTGTGGGACACGTTCACCGCGCAGCCGGGGCGGGTCGTCGACGGCTCCTCCGGCGCCGTCGCCTGCGACCACTACCACCGCTGGCAGGAGGACGTGGCACTGCTGCGCCGGCTCGGCGCCGGCGGCTACCGCTTCTCGATCGCGTGGCCGCGCATCCAGCCGACGGGAAGCGGCCCCGCGAACGCGAAGGGCCTCGACTTCTACGACCGCCTCGTCGACGGGCTGCTCGACGCCGGCATCGCGCCGATGGCGACCCTGTTCCACTGGGACCTCCCCCAGGCGCTCGAGGACGACGGCGGCTGGCTCAACCGCGCCACCATCGACCGCTTCGCCGACTACGCCGCGATCATGGGTGAACGCCTCGGTGACCGGGTCGCCGACTGGGTGCCGGTCAACGAGCCCAACGTGGTGACGCTCATGGGGTACGCCACCGCCATGCACGCGCCCGGCAAGGCGCTCATGTTCGACGCGCTCCCGGTCGGGCACCACCTGCTCGTCGCGCACGGCCGCGCCGCGATCGCCCTGCGCGCCGCGGGTGCGCAGAGCGTCGGCTGCGCCAACAACCACGCGCCCATCTGGCCCGGCAGCGACGACCCCGCCGACGTCGGGGCCGCGAAGCTCTTCGACACGCTCTGGAACGGGCACTACCTCGAGGGCATGCTGCTCGGCCGCTACTCCGACGACATGATGATGCTGCTCGAGGACCACGTCCGCGACGGCGACCTCGCCACCATGCGCCAGCCCCTCGACTTCTACGGGGTCAACTACTACAACCCGATGCGCATCGCCGCCGCCGACGAGGAGGCCGAGCTGCCGTTCGAGTTCCGCGACGTCCTCGGCTACCCGGTCACCGACTTCGGGTGGCCGGTGGTCCCGGACGCGCTGCGCGAGTGGCTGATCATGTTCCGCGCCCGCTACCGCGCAGCCCTCCCGCCGATCGTCATCACCGAGTCGGGTTGCGCCTACAACGCCGGCCCCGACGAGCACGGCGTCGTGGACGACCGGGCCCGCATCGACTACCACGCCAGCCACTTGACGGCCGTGGCGGAGGCGGTCGAGCGCGGCGTCGACGTCCGCGGCTACTACACGTGGTCGGTCATCGACAACTTCGAGTGGGCCGAGGGGTACACCCAGCGGTTCGGCCTCGTGCACGTCGACTACGACACCCAGGTCCGCACGCCCAAGCGGTCCTTCGACTGGTACGCCGACCTGGTGGCCCGGCACCGCGCCGCGCACCCGGCCTGACCCCGCCCCCGGCGGACCGGGGCCCTCACTCGAGGTCCCTGATCTCCTCCCACTCCACCGGCTCGGCCGTCGCCAGCACCCGGCCGAGCTCGTCCGCGTCGGGCAGGTCGCCCGACCCGTCGCTGAACCAGACGACCAGGGAGCCGCCGGTGCGCTCGGCGACGACGTACTCGTCGTTCCCCTGCCTGGACAGCACGTGGTAGCCGTCGCCCTCGCGGCAGTCGTACCAGGCGCCCTCCGACCGGTCGCAGGTCATGTCCTGCTCCGGCTCGCGCGTCACGTCGAGCGTGAACCTCGGGGGATCGACGGCGTCGGGGTCCGACTCGTAGGTGATGCCGTACTCCGTGACCTGCCCGTCGGTGGTGCGGTACGAGGAGTACACGGGCTCGAAGCCGTCGACCTCGGGGAGCACAGGGGTCAGCCCGGAGGCCTTCAGCCGGGCGACCTCGGCCGCGTCGTCCCGGGCGTCGTCGAGGGCGCTCCCGGCTGTTGGGGCGAGGGCGAGCCCGAACAGCCCGAGCAGGAGCAGCGCGACACCGGCGACCACCGGCGCGGCGTCGCCCGTGCGCTGGACGGTGACTGCGGCAGCGACCGCGGCGACGGCGGCGGCAGGGAGCCCGGCGAGCAGGGCGACCACCCCGTTGCCCGGCGGGTCGCCGACCCCGGCGACGACGAACACCCCCACCAGCACGACCACGACGTACCCGCCCGTCGCCAGCAGCACCAGGCTCAGCGCACGTCGTACCAGCAGCGCCAGGAGTCCGCCGACGGCGGCTGCCGCGGCGATCGCGCCGAGGAACCAGCCCCATAGCCCGGCGTCCGACGTCACGCCGAGGACGCCGTAGGTGGGCAGCACGAGGAGGACGCCGGCGAGGAACGCGGCGAGGGTGTGGACCGGCACGCCGTCGGCCCGTTGCGGGGCGGGCGCGGTCGCGCCGGGGGCGGACGCGGGCTGCTGGGTCGGGGGCACGACCGCTTCCCTTCCCCCTAGGCTGCGGTCCATGCGCGCAGTCCAGGTCATCACCACCACCGGCCCCTCCGACATCGTCGTCAGCCAGGACGCGCCCGCCCCCGAGGCCGGGCCCGGGCAGGTGCTCGTGGAGGTCCACGCCGTCGGCGTCTCCTTCCCCGACCTGCTGCTGACGAAGGGGCAGTACCAGCTGCGCCCCGAGCCGCCGTTCACCCTCGGCGTCGACTTCGCCGGGGTCGTCGTGTCCGGCGACGGCTTCGAGCCCGGCCAGCGGGTCACCGGTGTCGGCTCGCACGGCGGTGCCGCCGAGCTCGTCGTCGGCTCGAGCGAGAACGTCTTCCCGCTGCCCGACGAGATCTCGTTCGACGAGGCCGTCGCGCTGCCGATGAACTACCTCACCGCGCTCTTCGCCCTTGACGAGCGCGGCGACCTCCACCCGGGCGAGACCGTCCTGGTCCACGGCGCGGCCGGCGGCGTCGGCACCGCGACCATCCAGGTCGCCAAGGGCCTCGGCGCCACCGTCATCGCGGTCGCGAGCACGGAGGAGAAGCGCGCCTTCGCGCTCGCCGCCGGCGCCGACCACGCGATCCCGGTCGAGGGCTTCAAGGACGCCGCCCGCGAGCTCACCGGCGGCAAGGGTGTCGACGTCGTGATGGACGTCGTCGGCGGCTCGCTGTTCACCGACTCCCTGCGCTCGCTGGCCCGCGAGGGCCGGGTGCTCGTCGTCGGCTTCGCCGCCGGCGAGGGCATCCCCGAGGTCAAGGTCAACCGTCTGCTGCTCACCAACACCGACGTCCGCGGCGTCGGCTGGGGCGAGTACGCCTTCTCCCACCCCGGCTACATGCGCGAGCAGTGGGCCCGGCTCGTGCCGATGATCGAGTCCGGCGTGGTCAAGCCCCCGGTCGGCAAGGTCTACCCGATCGACCAGTTCGGCCAGGCCCTGCTCGACATGGACGGCCGGGCCGCGCTCGGCAAGCTCGTGGTGCGGATCCGGGACTGAGCCCGGCGGCGCCCGGCGCACCTGGTGGCTGCTTCCCGGACTTGTTGACCCTTGCAGCAGTCAACAACCTCGGGAATCACCACCGAAGCGGTGATTCCTGCGCACCCACGGGACCAGTGGCACCGGTGGGACCAGTGGGACCGGCCTACCGCTTCCCGAGGTCGATGGTCCACCAGACCTGGGTGTCGGTCCGGACCACGCCGGCGCCGAGGTGGCGCAGGCGGCAGTCGAGCAGGATCCGGCGGTGCAGCGGGCTGCGCAGCCCCAGCCGTACGGCGGTGCGGCCGGTCCGGGGGCCGTAGGCGATGACCTCGCCGAGCATGCGCGGCCGGGTGTAGCCGGCCCGGACCACGCGGCGGGCGAGGACGGCCTCGCCGGGCAGGCGGTGGGTGAGCCGGTCCCGCCGCGCCATCCGGGCGCTGTGCCGGCGGGCGGAGACCCGCAGCGGTGCGGAGACCTTCAGTGCGCGGCAGCCGGCGCGGGCACGGGCCCGGTTGACCACGGCCACCGCGTCCTGCTCGAGCGCCTGCACCGCGCCGACGCGGGCGGAGAGCCGGACGGGGTCGACGCCGGTGGCGCCGCGGTCGAGCGCCGCCACCGCGGCCGGCGGTACGCCGGCGGTGCCGGTCAGTGCGAGCAGGACGCTGAGGGGCCCGAGGAGCAGCAGGAGGCGCACGCGGCACATCATGGTGGCTGCGTCACCTGCTCCGCAGGCGTTTGCCCGCGTCCCGGTGCGAACGGTCAGCGGTGGCCAGCAGCGGCGAGCAGCGGGCCGCGACGGTCAGCGACCGGTCAGCGACGGCGGCCGAAGTTCTGGGTCCAGAACATCCGTACGCCGTTGAAGACCACACCGACGCCGATCTCGCGCAGCGAGCAGTCGGTGATGTTGCGGCGGTGGCTGGGGCTGCCCCACCACGCGCGGGTGGTGGTGGACGGCGTGCTGAAGCCGGCGGCCACGTTCTCCGCGACACGGGTCCAGCGCAGGTAGCCGGCCCGGGTGATCCGCCGACCCAGGGTCGGCTCACCCGGCAGGCGGTGCGACATCGTGTTGGCGGCAGCCATCCGCTTCGAGTGGCGGCGGGCGGCGACGCGCAGCTCGCGGTTCTTGCGCAGCGGGCGGCAGCCGGCGCGCTCGCGCTGGGCGTTGGTCCGTGCGACCACGTCGTTCTCCAGGAGGGCCCGGACGGTCAGCTGCAGCTTCGCGCTGCGGATCACCACCGACGTGGTCGGCGTGCCCGCGGCCGTGGCCACCGGCGTGGTGGACGGTGCGACAGCGACGGCCAGGAACAGCATGGTGACAGCGACGAGCCTCAGAATCCCCCGGTTCATGACATCAAGGCTCCGTGAGCAGGTGAGGGTGCCACATCGAGGCTCCGGCCCCGCTTCGGTAGTCCGAAGGAACTATCACCAAGCAGATTCCAGACAAGATCGCTCCCAGGGTGGACCGGATGCGGTCACCACCCCTCGAAAGGGGGTTGTGAGCTCGGCTCAGCGCCGTCCGAAATTCTGCGTCCACCACAGCTGGCCGCCCGACAGGACCACACCGACGCCGAGGTCGCGCAGGCGGCAGTTGAGGATGTTGCGGCGGTGCCCGGGGCTCTGCATCCACGCCCGGACGACGGCCGGCGGACCGCTGAAGCCGCGCGCGACGTTCTCCGCGACGAGCCGCCAGCCGCGGTAGCCGGCGTTGGTGATGCGGCGGCTGAAGTAGGGCTCGCCGGGCAGCTGGTGCGACATCTGGTTCCGCATCGCCATCCGCACCGTGTGCGACCGGGCGGACTTGCGCAGGTGCCGGTTGCTGCGCAGCGGCGCGCAGCCGCGCTTGCGGCGCTCGACGTTGGTCAGCCGCAGCACGCGGTCCTCCAGGAGCCGCTGGACCAGCAGCCGCGTCGGTACGACGCCCTGCAGCCCGGGTGCGGCCCGCAGTGCCCCGACGGACGGCCCCGCGGCCGCGGCCTGCGCGGCCGGGGCGGCGGCGGGCAGCGTGGCGGGGACGATGGTGAGGGCCAGCCCCAGGGCCATGCCCAGCACCAGCCCGGGCACCCGGCCGGGGACCAGTCGCGTGATCCTTGCCATGGACGGCGGATCGGCGCGGCGCCGTCCCTGCCTGAGCGTCCGGCGCCCGAATTGGGCCGTTGGTCCCGGCGTGTCCGACCGACCGGACCCGTTGCCGAGGGGGTTGCCGAGGAGATGCCGAGGAGATGCCGGGGGGATGCCGAGGGGGCGCGAACGCGGTTGACGCCACGCCCTAGGCTCGCCCCGTGAGCATCCTCGACGACGCCCGTCCCGGCATGGACCCCGACATCCGCCCGCAGGACGACCTCTTCGGCCACGTCAACGGCACCTGGCTGCGCGAGGTGGAGATCCCCTCGGACCGGTCCAGCTGGGGCCCGTTCGTCCAGCTGGCCGACCAGGCCGAGGAGGACGTGCGTGCGATCATCACCGAGCTCGCGGAGTCGGTCGCCGCCGGCACGCCGACCGGCTCGGACGACGCCCGCAAGATCGCGGACCTGTTCAACTCCTTCATGGACGTCGAGCGGGTTGAGGCTGCCGGCATCGCGCCGGCCCAGCCGCTCGTCGACGCCGTCGCCGGGCTGCGCGACGTCCGCGACGTCGCGGCGTTCCTCGGCGAGTTCGAGCGGATCGGCGGCTACGGCCTGTTCGGCTCCTACGTCGACACCGACGACCGCCAGTCCGACCGCTACCTGTTCCACGTCGTGCAGGGCGGGCTCGGGCTGCCGGACGAGTCCTACTACCGCGAGGACAAGTTCGCCGACATCCGCGAGGCGTACGTCGCCTACCTGAACCGGCTGCTCACACTCGGCGGGCACGAGGACCCCGCCGGCGCCGCGCAGCGGATCCTCGCGCTCGACACCGAGCTGGCGAAGGGCCACTGGGAGCGGGCCGAGACCCGCGACGTGCAGAAGACCTACAACCTGCTGACCGGCGACGACCTCAAGCAGCTGTGCCCGTCGTTCGACTGGGACGCCTACATCACCAACCTGGGCGGCCGGGTCAGCGGCGAGGCGGCGACCCTCGGCGAGGTCGTGGTCCGCCAGCCGTCGTACCTCGAGCACCTGTCGGGCGTCCTCGACTCGATCCCGGTCGAGCAGTGGCGTGACTGGTTCCTCTCGCGGGTGCTGCGCTCCGCCGCGCCGTACCTCTCCGACGAGTTCGTGCAGACCAACTTCGACTTCTACGGCCGCACCCTGTCCGGCACCCCCGAGCTGCGGGCGCGCTGGAAGCGGGCGGTGTCCTTCGTCGAGGGCGCGATGGGCGAGGCCGTCGGCAAGGAGTACGTCGCCCGCCACTTCCCGCCGTCGTCGAAGGCGATGATGGACGAGCTGGTCGCCAACCTGCTCGCGGCCTACCGCCAGTCGATCAGCAAGCTCGACTGGATGACGGAGGAGACCAAGCAGCGGGCCTACGAGAAGCTCGAGACCTTCCGCCCCAAGATCGGGTACCCGGAGAAGTTCCGCGACTACAGCGCGCTCGTGGTCGTCCCCGACGACCTGGTCGCCAACGCCCAGGCCGCTGCGGCGTTCGAGACCGACCGCCAGCTCGCCAAGATCGGCGCGCCGGTCGACCGCGACGAGTGGTTCATGCTCCCGCAGACCGTCAACGCCTACTACAACCCGGGCACCAACGAGATCTGCTTCCCCGCCGGCATCCTGCAGAAGCCGTTCTTCTCCCCCGACGCCGAGCCGGCGGAGAACTACGGCGGCATCGGCGCGGTCATCGGCCACGAGATCGGGCACGGCTTCGACGACCAGGGCGCGCAGTACGACGGCGAGGGCAACCTCAACGACTGGTGGACCCCGGACGACAAGGCCGCGTTCGAGGTGAAGTCGAAGGCGCTCGTCGCCCAGTACGACGGCTTCTCCCCGCGCAACCTGCCCGACGAGAAGGTCAACGGCTCGCTCACGGTCGGCGAGAACATCGGCGACCTCGGCGGCCTGACCATCGCGCACACGGCGTACCTCATCGCCGAGGCGGCCGCGGGCCGCGAGCCGAGCGCGGAGGACCGCAAGAGGCTCTTCCTCAACTGGGCCTACGTGTGGCGCACGAAGCGCCGCACCGAGCAGGAGCAGCAGTACCTCACCATCGACCCGCACAGCCCGCCGGAGTTCCGCGCGAACATCGTGCGCAACCTCGACGAGTTCCACGAGGTGTTCGGCACGCAGCCCGGTGACGGCCTCTGGCTCGAGCCGGACGCCCGCGTCCGGATCTGGTGAGCGGGACGCCGCAGCGCAAGGGCGGTGGGGGGAAGCCGACCTGGCGCACCTACCGCCAGCCCGACGCCGACGAGGTCGAGCGCGAGGACCGCGACCGGGACGGCCACCCGCTCCCGCGGCCGGTCGAGGTCGCGACTCCGCCGAGCGCGGCGCCCGCCAGGTCCCGCGGCCGGAGGTGGGCCGTGGTCGCCGTGGCCMCCGCCGTGGTGGCCGGCGGCGCCGTCTTCCTGCTCACCCGGGAGGGCGGACCGCTGGCGGCGGGGCCCGAGCCGTACCCGCACGAGGAGACCTACCAGCCGATCCTCACCGCGGACGGCCTCGACCGGCTCCTCGTCGCGATGCGGGAGCAGGTCGGGTCCACCGAAGTGCTCGACGCCTGGTTCGAGGGCGACGACGAGATCAGGTTCCAGGCGCCGCCGGGCGAGTCGGGCGACCTGGCCGGCGAGTGGCGCTGGGACGGCACCACGCTGGAGCAGTGGGCCGCCTACACGCCCGACGAGGGCCGGCAGCCCTTCGACCTCGCCGACGTGGACCCCACGGTGCTGGTCGAGCTCGACGAGCAGGCCCGCGATCGCTCGGACGGCGACATCAGCCGCAGCCTCGCGCACGTCGAGCGGCCGCGCGACGACGTCGACCACTGGATCTACCTCAAGGTCACCGAGGTCGACCACGGCGGCGTCGTGCTCTGGTCCGACCTCGCCGGAGAGGTCGAGGACGACCTCACCTGGAAGAGCTGGCGCGACGACTGACCGGTCCGGGGGTCGTGTCGGGACGTGACCACCCGCCTGCCAAGGTGGGCGGCATGGCCCACCAGTTCGACCCCGCCGTCGTCGACGCCGTGCTCGCGCACATGAACGACGACCACCTCGACGACAACCTGCTCATCGTCCGCGCCGCCGGTGACACCGAGGCGACCGCGGCGTCGATGAGCGGCCTCGACGGCGAGGCCGGCACCTGGACCGTGATCGGCCCCGAGGGCCCCGTCGGCGAGCGGCGCATCCCGTGGCCCGGCGGACCGATCACCGAGCGCGCCGAGATCCGCCGCGAGGTCGTCGTGCTCTACGAGCAGGCCTGCGCGCAGCTCGGCGTCGAGCCGCGTCCGCACTGACCCGCACTGACCGCACTGACCCGCACTGATCCGCCCGGCAGGCCCGGGTCGCGGGCCGCCCCGCCGGTCAGCGGGGGCGGCCGAGGAGCGCCCGGACCTGGCCGCGCACCTGCTCGCGCGCGGCACGGACCGCGTCGCGCACCGGCCTGAGCACGGCAGCCACGGCCCGTCGTACGGCGCGGGCGGGGGCGACGACCACCGCACGCCAGGCCGCCCGGACCGCGTGCCCGACCGGCGTGAGCACGTGCCGGTAGGCCCGGACCAGTGGCCAGGTGACGACCCGCCACGCAGCGGCGAGGACGCGGCCCGCCGTGCGCCACGCCCAGACGGACGGATGCGCCAGGCCGCGCAGCAGCGGCCGCAGGCCGTGCTGCCAGAGCCCGCGCACCGCACGGCCGATCGCCCGGGCGACTGCCTCGATCGCGTGCACCACCGGCATCACCAGGTGGTCGAGCAGCCACACCCCGACCGCCGACACGACGGCGACGACGGGGAGCAGCACGGTCCGGCCCAGCCAGCGCACCGGTACCCACAGGACCGACAGCACCGGGCGCAGCACGGCGGCCAGCGCCCGGCCCAGCGCGGAGAGGAAGCGCTCGACCGCCCTGCCCACGGCAGCGGACGCACGACGCAGCAGCTCCCACGCGGCCCGCACGGGCAGCACCACCACGAGCGCGATCACGCGCGCCGGCCACAGCAGCCACCCGGCGGGCTCGGGCGTCGTACCGGCGGCGGCCGGGTGGCCCAGCGGCGCCGGCCCCTCGGGCGCGGAGGCGGCGGGCGGCTCGTAGACCGCGTACCGCGGCTCACCTGGCGTCATGGCGGCCATCATCTCCAGCGGCACCGAGACCATGCCGGTGAAGGCTCGGACGGGCGAGGGAAAAATAAGTGCAACCGCCGGCGTCTCGGGTCACCAGCGGTTGCAAGGAAGAAGTTAGTAGGTCGCGCCGGGCTTGTCAGGGTTTTCGCAGAAATTCGTCAGGCATCGGATCTGTGGACAAGGTGACGGGCCTGTCGGGCCCCGCTGGTAGACACGGGGCATGAGCTCCGACGCCGCGCCCAGCGCCACCCGCGACCGCGCCGAGGAGCACCTGCGCGCGCTCGTCGGGAAGCCCGACGCGCGGCTCTACGACGACCAGTGGGCGGCGATCGCGGCGCTGGTCGTGGAGCGGCGCCGGTCCCTGGTCGTGCAGCGCACGGGGTGGGGCAAGTCGGCGGTCTACTTCGTCGCGACGCTGCTGCTGCGCGAGCAGGGGAGCGGGCCGACGGTGATCATCTCGCCGCTGCTCGCGCTGATGCGCAACCAGATCCAGGCCGCCGAACGCGCCGGGATCCGCGCGGTGACGGTGAACTCCACCAACACCGAGCAGTGGGAGGAGATCCACGCCTCCATCCAGGCCGGCGAGGTCGACGTGCTGCTGGTCAGCCCCGAGCGGCTCAACAACCCCGGCTTCCGCGACGAGGTGCTGCCCCGGCTCGCCGCGACCTGCGGCCTGCTGGTGGTCGACGAGGCGCACTGCATCTCCGACTGGGGCCACGACTTCCGGCCTGACTACCGCCGGATCCGCACGCTGCTGCAGGACCTGCCGACCGGCATCCCGGTGCTCGCGACCACCGCGACCGCCAACCAGCGGGTGACCGACGACGTCTCCGAGCAGCTCGGTGCTGACACCCTGGTCCTGCGCGGCAGCCTCGACCGGGAGTCGCTGCGTCTCGGCGTGGTGCGGCTCACGACCGCCGAGCAGCGGCTGGCCTGGCTCGCCGACCACCTCTCCGAGCAGCCCGGCAGCGGCATCGTCTACTGCCTGACTGTCGCGGCCACCCAGGAGGTCGCCGACTACCTGCGCAGTCGCGGGCACCAGGTGGCGGCCTACTCCGGCCAGACCGAGCAGACCGAGCGACTCGCCCTCGAGCAGGCGCTGATCAACGGCGAGGTCAAGGCGCTCATCGCGACCAGCGCGCTCGGCATGGGCTTCGACGCCTCCCTCGGCTTCGTGGTCAACCTCGGCGCACCCAACAGCCCGGTCGCCTACTACCAGCAGGTGGGCCGCGCCGGCCGCGGCGGCAACCTGCCGCCCGAGGGCGCGTCGGTCGTGCTGCTGCCGGCCGTCGAGGACCGCGACATCTGGGCCTACTTCGCGTCCCTGGCCTTCCCGCGCGAGGAGCTGGTCCGCGAGACCCTCGCCGTGCTCGCCGAGGAGGGTCGCCCGCTCAGCACCGCCGCCATCGAGCCGCGCGTCGACCTGTCGCGCAACCGGCTCGAGACCATGCTCAAGGTGCTCGACGTCGACGGCGCGGTCCGCCGGGTGCGCGGCGGCTGGGAGTCGACCGGTCGGCCGTGGGAGTACGACGCCGAGCGCTACGCCCGGGTGAGCGCTGCCCGCGAGGTCGAGCAGCGCGCGATGCTCGACTACCTCGAGACCGACGAGTGCCGGATGCTCTACCTGCGCCGCCAGCTCGACGACCCCGAGGTGCTCGCCGACCCCGGTTGGCGCTGCGGCCGCTGCGACAACTGCGGCGGCCTGGCGTTGTCCGTCGACGTGTCGACCGAGGCCGTCGCCCAGGCCGCCGACCGGCTCGCCCGCCCCGGCGTCCCGATCGAGCCCCGCAAGCTCTGGCCGACCGGCATGAAGGCGATCGGCATCGACCTCTCCGGCCGGATCAACCCGCCCGCCGAGGAGGGCCGCGCCATCGCCCGGCTCACCGACCTCGGCCACGGCCCCGCCCTGCGCGCCCTGTTCACGCCCGGCCCCGACGGCACCCGCTACGACGGTCCGGTCCCCGACTCCCTCGCCCGCGCGATGGTCGGCATGCTGCAGGACTGGCAGCCCAGGGTCGACGCCATCGTGGTCGCCGAGTCCGAGCAGCGCCCGCAGCTCGTCGCCGACCTCGCCTCCGGCCTGTCCCGCTTCCTGCAGGTCCCGGTCGTCGGCCAGTGGGCCGTCGTCGACCCCACCGTCGGCCCCGACCGCGGCGCCACCAACTCCGCCCAGCGCGTCGCCGCGGTCCAGCGCCGCTGCGCCCTGCGCCTCGACACCCCCGACGCGGTCCGCGACGCCCGGGTGCTGCTCGTCGACGACCGCGTCGTGACCGGCTGGTCCACCACGCTCGCATCGGTCGCGCTGCACCAGGCCGGAGCGGCGGGCGTCGTACCGCTCGTGCTGGCGGTGAACGCCTGAGCCGGGCGTCCCGACAAATTCGCCGGTCGACCGGCGAAACTAATTCTCGACCGACGAAACTTCGACGGTCAGGTGTGAGTTTCGCCGGCTGACCGGCGAAACTTGTGACTGGTGTGACGGTTGGGGTGCACCGCGACCTGACCCGCGAGCCCACCCCGACCTCCCCCGCCCCGGCGCCGCCACGCCCTAGATTGACGCGCATGAGTGACGACTCCCCGTCCCAGGACAAGCCCGCGTCCCGTCCGACGGCCGGAGGTGGCGACGGGCCGCCCTCGGGCGCGATCGACGACGGCGACGACACCCCCGAGGTCACGCCCGACGCCACCCCTGACGCTGCCGGCGACCCCGGCGACCGCGGCGAGACCCAGCCGATCCGTGCAGACGGCCCGCCGCCGCCCCCGCCGATGATGACCCCGGCCGACGCACCGGACACCGAGCTCGCGCAGCCGGCGCCGCCCGCCTCCCCGACCACCACGATGGTGCCGACGGCGCCCGACGGCACCCCCGCCGAGGGGTACGACGGCACGCCGCCCGGCCACGCCGGCGGGCCGGTGCGGACCGAGTTCCCGATGCGGGCCTCGCGGGCGGGGCTGACCGGCGCGGTCGTCGCGATCGGGACCGGCCTGCTGGCCGCGGCGATCGTCATCGCCTGCTTCAACGCCCGCGACGAGAACGGCGACATCGACTGGTCGCACTACGCCGTCGCGCTGGGCGCCAGCGCCGGCCTCCTGCTGATCGCGGTCCTCGGCGCGGTGTCCAGCCGCCGCGCCGGCGGCCGCGCCCGCGAGGAGGTCGTCACCTGGCCCGGTGTCGTGGGCAGCCTCGGCGCCGCGCTGTGCATCGGCATCGGCATCGACAAGGACGACGACTGGGTCGCCTACCTCATCGGCGCCGTCCTCGTGGTGCTCGGTGCGCTCGGCTACCTCGCCGCCCGACGGGCCGCGTTCGTGCTGCTCGCGATCCTCGGCCTCGCGCTGGTCTACGGCGTCGCGCTCGACGGCGTGGTCTCCGACGCGGTCGGGGACGGCCACCCGCAGGTCGTGATGGCCGTGCTGGTGGCGCTGTTCGTGGTCGTGGTGACCCTCCTCGGCTGGGCGCTGCCGACCCGGGCGGTGACCGGCGTGGTCGTCGGTGGGTTCGGGCTCGCCGTGTTCGTCGGGATCGTGGCGTCCTTCGTGGTCACCCGCTTCCTGGGCGGCCTGTTCGGCGGGTTCCTCGGCGGCTTCGGCGACCTGCCGGGGACCTCCGACCAGACCGGCGGTGCGGGCGGCCTCGACGACAGCGGCGGCCTGGGTGGGTTCGGCGACGCCGACCTCTTCGGCCGGGCCGGCTTCCAGGAGTCCGACGTGTGGTGGGTCGTCGCGCTCTTCGCGCTGCTCATCGTGCTGTGGGCGCTGGCCGCTGCGCTGTCCAACCACTCCGGCTTCAGCATCCTCGCGATCGCTGCGGCCGGCGTGCTCGTGCCGCTCACGGCGGCGGCGCTGGCGGTCGAGCGTCCGTCGGTGTGGGCCGCGGTGCTGGCCGCCACCGGCGGTGTGGTGCTGATCGGGGCCGCGCTGCTCGCGCGGGTCCGCGGTCGTCGTACCGCCTCCGAGCTGACCGCGGAACCAACTGTCTGACCCGGGCGTTAACGTCCCCATGTGAGCTTCGTTCCCGTCACCGGCCCGGCGACCTTCCGGGCCGGCGACGAGGACGGCCCGGCGCTGATCGAGTTCACCGACGCCGCGCCCGCCGGCCGCAGCGTGTCGCTGCCCGTGCGCGCCGCGCTGCCCGTGCTCAGCCGCGCGCACACCCGCGACGACACCCACCCGAGCGTCGCGCTCCTCAGCGGCGCCGCGCTGCTCGGGCTGCGCCTGGTCGCTGCCGGCAAGGTCGCGCCCACCGATGACGAGCGGCCCGGGTGGCGCGTCGAGGGTCTCGACGACGCCGACCGCGACGCCGTACGACGCCTCGCCGCTGCCCGTGCCCACGACGGCCTTCCCGCCGACGACGCAGCCCGGCTGGTCCGCGACGTCCTCGACGCGGTCGCCGACGCCATGCCCCGCGCGGCCCCGGCACTGCGCACCCGGCCGGGCCGGTCAGCAGCTAGTGCTGCCGCGACGACGGCCGCCTCCGCGGCGGGGGGGCGCCGCGCCGGGGCCGGGGAGGAGTTCGCCGACCGGGTCCGCAAGCGGCTCGCCGAGCGGGCGGCGCGTGAGGAGGAGGCCGAGCGCCGTTCGCGTCGTGCCGAGCTGCCCGACCTGGTGCGGGTCTCGCTGCGGGTCGAGGCCGACGAGGAGGAGCTGGTCGCCGGCGCGGTGCGGGTGGTGCTGCAGGTGCACGACGAGCGCGATCCGCTGCACGTCTGCGACGCCGCCCTGCTGTGGACCGGCTCCGAGGACGACCACGGGTTCGGTGCCCGGGCGCGGATCCACGCCAGCATCGCGTTGCGCGCCGCCGCCGACGTGTGGCCGGTGCTCGACCGCTTCCTCGCCCTGTCGGTGCCCGACCAGCTGACCCTCGACGGCGAGGAGATCTCCAGCCTCCTCGAGCGGGTCGGCGCGCTGCGCGAGGTCGGCGTCGACGTGCACTGGCCCCGCTCGCTGGGCCCCGAGCTGACCACCCGCGCGGTCCTCGACCGGCAGCGCGACCCGAAGGCGGGGGAGCGCGGTCCCGAGGAGCTGCCGCTGCAGGAGAGCCCGTTCTCGGCGCAGGGGCTGTTCGCCTTCTCCTGGCAGGTCGCCTTCCACGGCGAGCCGCTCACCGACGAGGAGGTGGCCGAGCTCGCCCGGGCCGCGAGCCCGGTGGTCAAGCTGCGCGGCGCGTGGACCGTCGTCGACCCGACGACGGCGCTGCGCGCCCGCAAGCGGCTGATCCGCAAGGCGACCGGCGCGCAGGCCCTGGCCGCCGCGCTCACCGGCACCACCGAGGTCCCCGCCGTCGACGACGAGCCCGCCACGGCCGACGTCGTCGTCGGCGCCAGCCTGCTGAAGGTCCGCGAGCAGGGGCTCGCCCCCCCCCCCCCGCCGCGGGCGGAGGCCCGGGGGGCCCCCCCCCGCCACCCGTGACCCGCTGCCCGAGCCGCCGGGCCNTCCCCGCCGTCGACGACGAGCCCGCCACGGCCGAGGTGCTCGCCGCCGCCACCCGTGACCCGCTGCCCGAGCCGCCGGGCCTGGCCGCGACCCTGCGCGACTACCAGCGTCACGGGCTGACCTGGCTCGCCGACCTCACCCGCCTCGGCCTCGGCGCCTGCCTGGCCGACGACATGGGCCTGGGCAAGACGATCACCCTCATCGCGCTGCACCTGCACCGCCGCGCCGCCGGGCTCGCCGGCGACGGTCCCACCCTCGTCGTGTGCCCGGCGAGCCTGCTCGGCAACTGGGAGAGCGAGGTCGAGAAGTTCGCCCCCGGCGTGCCGGTGCGCCGGTTCCACGGGGGCTCCCGCTCGCTCGACGACCTCGGCGGCGGGTTCGTGCTGACGACGTACGGCACGCTGCGTCGCGACGCCGCCACCCTCGCCGGCGTCGAGTGGGACCTCGTCGTCGCCGACGAGGCGCAGCACGTCAAGAACTCCCGCACCACCACCGCCCGTGCCCTGCGGCAGCTGCCCAACCGCGCCCGCGTCGCGCTCACCGGCACGCCGGTGGAGAACGACCTCACTGAGCTGTGGTCGATCCTCGACTGGTGCGTCCCTGGCCTGCTCGGCAGCCGTCAGGCGTTCCGCCGGGTGTGGGGTGCGCCGATCGAGTCCGGCACCGAGCCGACCAAGGCCCGCCAGTTCGCCGACCTGATCGGCCCGTTCCTGCTGCGCCGCCGCAAGTCCGACCCCGGCATCGCGCCCGAGCTGCCGCCGAAGACCGAGACCGACCACCTGCTCGGCCTCACCCGCGAGCAGGTGGTCCTCTACGAGGCCTTCGTCCGCGACTCGATGGAGCGCATCGAGCGTGCCGACCCCGACAGCCGCCGCGGCCTGGTGCTCGCCCTGCTGACCGGGCTCAAGCAGATCTGCAACCACCCGGCGCAGTTCCTCAAGCAGTCCGGCGCGGTCCGCCTCACCGGCCGCTCGGAGAAGCTGGAGCTCCTCGACGAGCTGGTCGCCACCGTCCTCGCCGAGGGCGGCGCCGTCCTCGTGTTCACGCAGTACGTCGCCATGGCCCGCCTCATCGAGCAGCACCTCACCAGCGTCGGGGTGCCACACCAGTTCCTGCACGGCGGCACCCCCGTCGCGCAGCGGGAGGCGATGGTTCGCCGGTTCCAGGACGCCGACGCCACTGACGGCGTGCCCGTCTTCCTGCTCTCCCTCAAGGCCGGCGGCACTGGCCTCAACCTCACCCGCGCCGACCACGTCATCCACGTCGACCGGTGGTGGAACCCCGCCGTCGAGGAGCAGGCCACCGACCGTGCCTACCGGATCGGGCAGACCAAGCCGGTCCAGGTGCACCGCATGGTCACCCGCGGCACCATCGAGGAGCGGGTCGCCCAGCTGCTCACCCGCAAGCGCCAGCTCGCCGACGCCGTGCTCGCCCGCGGCGAGGCGGCGCTGACCGAGCTGAGCAACGAGGAGCTGCGCGACCTCGTCACCCTCCGCAAGGAGCAGCGCCGCGAGGCGCTGCTGGCCGAGCAGGACGCCGACTGATGCGCACGACCTACGCCCGCCTCTCCCAGCCCCCACGCGGGGTCCGCACCTGGTGGGGCAAGGCGTGGCAGCGTGCGGTCGAGGAGGCGGCGTACTCCGAGGCCGAGCTCAAGCCCGGCCGCGCCGCCGCCCGCCGCGGCGACGTCGGCGGGATCAGCGTCGACGACGGCTCCCTGCTCGCCGCCGTCCGCGACGGCGACGACGCCTGGACCGTCGAGGTCGACGTCCCCGTCCTCGAGCCGGAGGTGCGCACCGCCCTCGTCGAGGTGGTCGCCGCCGAGTCCGGCCGGATCGCCGACCTGCTCTCCGGCACCTTGCCGCACGACCTCGTCGAGCACGCCGAGGAGGTCGGCGTCGAGCTGCTGCCCTACGGCGGCGAGCTGGCCGCCCGCTGCACCTGCGACCACTACCTCGACCCCTGCAAGCACGCGATCGCCGTCCTCGTCCAGGCCGGCTGGCTGGTCGACGAGGACCCGCTCGTCCTCTTCGCCCTGCGCGGCCTGCACCGCGAGGCCCTGCTCGCCGCCCTCCACGCCCGCGCCGCGGACCAGCCCGACGGCTCTGCCACCCCGGTCGTCGGCGAGCTCGCCGACGACGTCGAGCTCGCGGTCGACGCCGCCCTGCGCGCCCAGTCCCTGCTGCGCGACTTCGGCGAGCCGGACGACGCCTGAGCCGGCGCGCCCAGATCGCCCCACCAGTCACAGGATTCGCCGGTCGACCGGCAAAACTCACACCTGACCGACGAAGTTTCGTCGGTCAAGCAACAGTTTCGCCGGTCGACCGGCGAAACTGTCGCGACGTCCCGGACTCGCCCAGCCCTACCGCCCGATCGCCAGCGCGCGCAGCTCGGCCTGGTAGCCGGCGTACGCCGCCCGCATCTGCGCGGCCGGCCAGCCGTGCGGCAGCAGGGCGGCGGGGAGCAGCGGGTCGCCGGCCAGGTGGCGCACGACCTGCGCGGCGACGGCCAGCCGCGGGGTCGGGTCCTTGGTCGACCCCAGCGCGTCGAGCAGCTCGCGGCCGGTCGCGGCCCACGCGCGCAGGTCCCACAGTCCCGACGCCATCGCCGCCGGGTCGTCGTCGGGGACGGCGGTGAAGCAGCGCAGGACCGGGTCGTCGGCGTACCCCCGCGGCCGCGACAGGTTGGCCGGCCGGGTCCAGACGCCCTCGCGCAGCTCCGCCAGGCGGTACGACGCCAGCCGGTCCCGCAGCGCCGCGCGCTCCGGCCCGGGGCGACCGGCCACCACGACGACCGCGAGCTCCCAGCTGCCGTCCCACGGCGTCTCGGCGTCGAGGACGGCTTCGTCCTGCCGGCGCTGGCGCCGCGCGAGCCGCTCGCCCAGCACGTAGTCGCCGTCCTCGCGGTAGAGGTCCCCGGCGGCGACCGCGCGGGTGAGCGCGACCCGGGTGGTGGAGGCCGGGACGCCGAAGTGCTCGCCGGCGCGGACCAGCTCGGCCGACGACATCCGGTGCGGGTGCGACCCGAGCAGCAGGCTCAGCACCACCGAGCGGGCCGGCAGCGGGGCGAGGTCGACGGCCACGGCCGGGATCCTTCCACGCTACAGATCTCGACACAACTGTTTCCCGACGCGTAATGTCGTGCCATGACCGAACCCGCCGGGTGGCGCCGGCCTGCGCACGAGGGCCCCGACTCGCCGTACCGTGACGCCCCGCCGCCGAGCGAGGAGGTGCCGGCCTACCGGACGCTGACCTACGAGGTCGACGGCCGGGTCGCACGGCTGACCTTCAACCGCCCCGAGCAGGGCAACTCGATCACCCCGGACACCCCGGTCGAGCTCGCCGACGCCGTCGAGCGCGCCGACCTCGACCCGCGGGTGCACGTCATCGTGCTCAGCGGGCGCGGCAAGGGCTTCTGCGGCGGCTACGACCTCGCCGCCTCGGCCGAGGGGCTGATGGACGGCGGGCTCGTGGGCGGCGCCCCGCAGGTCGGCACGGTGCTCGACCCGACCGTGCAGGCCCACAACCACGACCCGGCCGGGACCTGGGACCCGATGGTCGACTACGCGATGATGAGCCGCTTCACCCGCGGCTTCGCGAGCCTGCTGCACGCGAACAAGCCCACCGTCGCGAGCATCCACGGCTTCTGCGTGGCCGGCGGCACCGACATCGCGCTGCACTGCGACCAGATCGTGATCGCGGCCGACGCCAAGATCGGCTACCCGCCGACCCGGGTCTGGGGCATTCCGTCCGCCGGGCTGTGGGCGCACCGGCTGGGCGACCAGCGCGCCAAGCGGCTGCTGCTCACCGGCGACACGCTCACCGGCCGCGAGGCCGCCGAGTGGGGCCTGGCGGTCGAGGCGCCCGAGCCCGAGCAGCTCGCGGAGCGCACCGAGGCTCTGGTCCAGCGCATCGCCGCGATGCCGCTCAACCAGCTCGTCATGGTCAAGCTCGCGCTCAACTCCGCGCTGCTCGCCCAGGGCGTCCAGAACAGCCAGATGATCAGCACCGTCCTCGATGGCGTCGCCCGCCACACCCGCGAGGGCTACGCCTTCCAGCAGCGCGCCGCCGACGTCGGCTTCCGCCAGGCCGTCCGGGAGCGCGACGCCGCGCCGTACGACGACCACGGCCCGCGCACCAGCAACGTGACCAACCAGCACACCAGCACCGAGGGATGACCATGTCCAGCACGCACGACGTCACCAACCAGGTCCCGCCGCTCGTCGGCCACGACACCTCCGCCGACCCCGCTCTCCTCGAGGGCATCGAGCGCGAGGGCGCCGCGTGGGCGCTGCCGGAGATCCGCGAGCTCGGCCGCCTCGCCGGCACGCAGGAGGCGATGGACTGGGGCCGGCTCGCCGAGCGGGTGCCGCCGAGGCTGCACACCCACGACCGCTACGGCCGCCGCGTCGACGAGGTCGAGTACGTCCCGGCCTACCACCAGCTCATGGAGACCGCGGTCAGCCACGGTGTCCACGCCGCGCCCTGGGCCGACGACCGCCCCGGCGCACACGTCGCCCGCGCCGCGAAGTTCTACGCCTGGAACGTCGACGCCGGGCACGGCTGCCCGATCTCGATGACCTACGCCGTCGTACCCGCCCTGCGGGCCAACCCCGAGCTCGCCGCCCGCTTCGAGCCGCTGCTCACCAACCGGGTCTACGACTTCGGCCTGCGCGACCCCGAGGCCAAGGCCGGTCTCATCGCCGGCATGTCGATGACGGAGAAGCAGGGCGGCTCCGACGTCCGCGCCAACACCACGACCGCGGCCCCGCAGCCCGACGGCAGCTACCGCATCGTCGGGCACAAGTGGTTCACCTCGGCGCCGATGTCCGACATGTTCCTCACCCTCGCCCAGGCGCCCGGAGGGCTGTCGTGCTTCCTGCTCCCGCGGGTGCTGCCCGGCGGCGATGCCAACCCGATCCGCTTCATGCGGCTCAAGGACAAGCTCGGCAACAAGTCCAACGCCTCCTCGGAGATCGAGTACGACAACGCCGTCGGCTGGCTCGTCGGCGAGGAGGGCCGCGGGGTCAAGACCATCGTCGAGATGGTCAACATGACCCGCCTCGACTGCGTCATCGGCTCCGCGTCCGGCATGCGTTCCGCGCTCGTCCAGGCCGCCCACCACGCCCGCCACCGTGCCGCTTTCGGCAAGCTCCTCATCGACCAGCCGCTGATGCGCAACGTGCTCGCCGACCTCGCGGTCGAGTCCGAGGCCGCGACCACCGCGATGATGCGGCTCGCCGGCGCCAACGACCGCGCGATCCACGGCGACGCCGGTGAGGCCGCGCTGCGCCGCCTCGCCCTCGCCGCGACCAAGTACTACGTCTGCAAGCGCGGACCGGTCCTGGCCAACGAGGCGCTCGAGTGCCTCGGCGGCAACGGCTACACCGAGGACTTCGACCTCGCCCGGATCTACCGCGAGCTGCCGCTGCTCTCGATCTGGGAGGGCTCCGGCAACATCGCCGCCCTCGACGCGCTGCGCGCCATCGGCCGCGAGCCCGAGTCCCTCGACGCCTTCTTCGTCGAGGCCGAGCTCGCCGTCGGCACCGACCCGCGCTACGACGACGCGGTGGCCTCGCTGAAGAAGGAGCTCACCCAGTTCGACGACATCGAGCTGCGCGCCCGCCGCCTCGTCGAGCAGATCGCCGTCGTCTTCCAGGCCGGCCTGCTCCTCCGGTTCGCACCCGCCGCCGTCGCCGACGCCTTCTGCGCCACCCGCCTCGCCCGCGACTGGGGCAGCGCCTTCGGCACCCTGCCCGCCGGCCTCGACCTCACCCCGATCCTCGACCGCACCGAGCCCGGGTTCTGAGACAGGGCCTGAGACGGGGCGGAATTGCTGCGGTAGTCCCGGGTCAAAAGCACCTTTCCACAGGGTTTTCGGTGCTTTTGACCCGGGACTACCCCGCTCCGGACCCCGGGCCAGACCCCTCGGCGGGAGGCGGCGAACGACGGTAGTCCCTGACGAAAAGCACCGCGACACGCCGTACGACGGTGCTTTTCGTCAGGGACTACCGCCCCGGCGGCCCTGCCTGTCACCAGCCGGGGACGAGGGGCGAGCTGAGGGGTCAGTGGGCGGGGGCGACGCCGAGGGCGGCGAGGGCCATGGAGGCCAGCAGGTCGCGCAGGCGGGCGTCGGGGACGGCGTGGCCGGCGCGGGGGGTGGAGTTGAGCAGGCCGAAGGCGGCCTGGGCGGCGGCGTACGACGACGGCTCGTCGAGGTGGGCGTCCAGCGCGCGCAGCTGGTCGGCCCACAGCGCGATGTAGGAGCGCTGGAGGCGGCGGACCTGGGCCCGGGCGTCCTCGGGCAACGACTCCCAGTCCCGGTCCTGCACGACGATCAGCGCGCGCTGGGTGAGCGCGAACTCCAGGTGCCAGTCGACCAGGCCGCGCAGCGCGGCGGCGGGGTCGCCCCCGCCCGCGGCGACCCGCTCGCGGCCGACCTCGAGCMGCCGTTCGCTGATCGACGTGAGCATCTCGGCCAGCATCGCCTGCTTGGACGGGAAGTGCTTGTAGAGCGCCGGTCCGGAGATCCCGCAGGCGGCGCCGAGCTCGGCGACCGAGACCCCGTGGAAGCCGCGCGCCGCGAACAGGTCCGCCGCGGTGGCGAGGATCTGCTCGCGCCGGGATTCGCTCATTGCGACAGGTTAGCGTTCGTTCACCCCGCGCGGGCCGACGCGCCAGGACCAGCCAGGACCAGCCAGCACGAGCCTGACAACCGAACGACCCGCCCCGGCGTCTGACTCCTCGACAGCGAGGAGGGGACATGGGTCCAGGGGAGCAGCGACCGCGACCGGTGCGGTGGGACCGACCGGCCCGGTCGGGGTGGGGCGTGGCGGTCCTGGCGGCCGCGGTGCTGGTGGCGACGGCAGCCGGCGKGCTGCCGCGCTTCGCCGCAGAGGTCGTCGACGACCCGGACGCCGCCCGCGTGGTCGTCGTCCCCGCTGCCGCACCCGGGGCGACCGACCCGACTGCCGACCCGACCGCCGACCCGACCGCCGAACAGAACGCACCCAGCCCGCCCCCGCGCCGGACGCCCGGCACCCGCCGCGTCCTCCACCTCACCTTCGACGACGGCCCGGACCCGCGGTGGACGCCGCAGGTGCTCGACGTGCTGCGCCGCCACGGCGTGCGCGCGGTCTTCTTCATGGTCGGGCGCAACGCCGAGGCGCACCCCGACCTGCTGCGCCGGGTACGACGCGAGGGCCACCTCGTGGCCAACCACACCTGGAGCCACCCGCGGCTCACCGACCTGCGCCCCGCCGGCATCCGCGCCCAGCTCGCCCGCACCGACGCCGCGCTCGGCGGCGAGGTCCGCTGCGTGCGACCGCCGTACGGCGCCACCGGCCCCCGCGTCGACCGGCAGGTCACCGCGCGAGGCCAGCGCAGCGTGCTGTGGGACGTCGACCCGGAGGACTGGGCCCGGCCCGGGGTGGACCGCGTCGTGCGCCGCGTGCTGCGCCAGGTGCACGACGGGGCGCGGATCCTGCTGCACGACGGCGGCGGCGACCGCGCGCAGACCGTCGCCGCGCTGGACCGGCTGGTCCCCTTGCTGCGGGCGCGCGGCTACGCCTTCGGCCTGCTGGACTGCTGAGCGGACGGGGCTCGGGAGGGGCTTGTCAGGAGAGGTTAATGATCGTTAACCTGAGGTCGTGTCCCAGACCAGCACCGAGACCCCGGCCGGCGACGAGACCAGCGCCGACGCCAGCGCGCAGCCCAGCCTGCGCGAGCTGAGCGCCGAGCTGCGCGAGCGCCTCGCCCGGGTGCGCCAGGGCGGCACCGAGTCCGCCCGCGCCAAGCACACCGGGCGCGGCAAGATGCTGCCGCGTGATCGCGTCGACGGCCTGCTCGACCCGGGCAGCCCGTTCCTCGAGGTGGCGCCCCTGGCGGCCTACGGCATGTACGGCAAGCCCGGCGACGACTATGCCGTCCCGTCGGCCGGCGTCGTCGCCGGCATCGGCCGCGTGCAGGGCCGCAACTGCCTCGTCGTCGCCAACGACGCGACCGTCAAGGGCGGCACCTACTACCCGATCACGGTCAAGAAGCACCTGCGCGCGCAGACGATCGCGGCCGAGAACGACCTGCCGTGCATCTACCTCGTCGACTCCGGCGGCGCCTTCCTGCCGATGCAGGACGAGGTGTTCCCCGACCGCGAGCACTTCGGCCGGATCTTCTTCAACCAGGCCAACATGTCCGCCCGCGGCATCCCGCAGCTGGCCGCGGTCATGGGTTCCTGCACCGCCGGCGGTGCCTACGTGCCGGCGATGTCGGACGAGACCGTCATCGTCAAGGAGCAGGGCACGATCTTCCTCGGCGGCCCGCCGCTGGTGAAGGCCGCGACCGGTGAGGTCGTCAGCGCCGAGGACCTCGGCGGCGGCGACGTGCACGCCCGCAGGTCCGGCGTCGTCGACCACCTGGCCGACGACGACGCGCACGCGCTGCGCATCCTGCGCGGCATCGTCGACACGCTGCCGGCCCCGGCGCCGCGCGAGCGGGTCGAGGTCGAGGAGCCGCTGGAGGATCCCGAGACGATCTACGACGTCGTGCCGTCGAGCACCCGCACGCCGTACGACGTCCGCGAGGTCATCCGCCGCCTCGTCGACGGCAGCCGGCTGCAGGAGTTCAAGCAGCTCTACGGCGAGACCCTGGTCTGCGGGTTCGCCCGCATCCACGGCCACCAGGTCGGCATCGTCGCCAACAACGGCATCCTGTTCAGCGAGTCGGCGCTCAAGGGCGCGCACTTCGTCGAGCTGTGCAACCAGCGCGGCATCCCGCTGCTGTTCCTGCAGAACATCACCGGCTTCATGGTCGGCCGCGAGTACGAGAACCGCGGCATCGCCCGCGACGGCGCCAAGCTGGTCACCGCGGTCGCCTGCTCGGTCGTGCCGAAGCTGACCGTCGTCATCGGCGGCTCGTTCGGTGCCGGCAACTACGGCATGTGCGGTCGCGCCTACGACCCGCGCTTCCTGTGGATGTGGCCCAACGCCCGGATCTCGGTGATGGGCGGCGACCAGGCGGCCAACGTGCTCGCCACCGTCGCCGGCCGCGAGGACGACGAGGCGTTCAAGGAGCCCATCCGCGAGCAGTACGAGACCCAGGGCTCGCCCTACTACGCCTCCGCCCGGCTCTGGGACGACGGCGTGATCGACCCGGCCGACACCCGGCGCGTCCTCGGCATGGCGCTCGAGGTCACCACGGCCGTCCCGACCCCCGAGCCGTCCTACGGCATCTTCCGGATGTGAGCGAGCGATGACCCAGATCCAGTCCGTCCTCGTCGCCAACCGCGGCGAGATCGCCCGCCGGGTGTTCCGCACCTGCCGCGCCCTCGGCCTGCGCGCCGTCGCGGTGCACACCGACCTCGACGCCGACGCGCTGCACGTGCACGACGCCGACGTCGCGATCCGGGTGCCGAGCTACCTCGACGCCGACGCCGTCCTCGCCGCCGCGAAGGAGGCCGGCCCGGCCGGCACGGTCGCGATCCACCCCGGCTACGGCTTCCTGTCGGAGAACGCCGCCTTCGCCCGCGCCGTCACCGGCGCCGGGCTGGCGTGGGTCGGCCCGACGCCCGAGGTCATCGAGCAGATGGGCCGCAAGGACGCCGCGCGCGACCTCGCCGTCGCCGCGGGCGTGCCCGTCGTGCCGTCGTACGCCCTCGACGAGGACCCGGCCGGCTTCGCCTACCCGGTGCTGGTCAAGGCCGCCGCCGGTGGTGGCGGCAAGGGCATGCGCGTGGTCCGCTCCGCCGCCGAGCTGCCCGAGGGCATCGCCGCCGCGAAGCGCGAGGCGGCCAGCGCGTTCGGCGACGACACCATCCTCATCGAGAAGTACGTCGAGCGCGGCCGCCACATCGAGGTGCAGGTCCTCGGCGACGCCCACGGCCACGTCGTGCACCTCGGCACCCGTGAGTGCTCGGTGCAGCGGCGCCACCAGAAGGTCATCGAGGAGGCCCCCGCCCCCGCGCTCGACGACGAGCTGCGCGAGCGGATCCACTCCTCCGCGGTCGCCCTCTCCGCGTCGGTGGGCTACGTCAACGCCGGCACGATCGAGTACCTCCTCGACGCAGGTGAGTCGGGCACCGGCGAGTTCTACTTCCTCGAGATGAACACCCGCCTCCAGGTCGAGCACCCGGTGACCGAGATCCACAGCGGAACCGACCTGGTCGCCCTGCAGCTCGCCGTCGCTGGCGGCGCCCCGCTGCCGTTCGACCAGGCCGGCATCGCCTTCGGCGAGCACGCCATCGAGGCCCGCATCTACGCCGAGGACGCCTTCGGCGGCTTCCTCTTCAAGGTCGCCGGCACGCGTGAGTTCGTCACCGCGCTCCAGCTCGACACCAAGCTGGACGGCTTCCTGCCGCAGGCCGGTCGCGCGGACGTCGTGCACTGGCCGGCGGCCGCGCGGGTCGACCACGCGCTGGAGTCCGGCCAGGTCGTCAGCACGTCCTACGACCCGATGCTCGGCAAGGTGATCGTCTCCGGCCGCGACCGCGAGGCCGCCCGCCGCGCGCTGGTCGCCGCCCTCGACGACACCGCGATCCTCGGCCTCACCACCAACACCGGCTTCCTGCGCGAGCTCGCCGCGAGCGACGCCTTCGCCGAGCCCGGCGGCATCGACACTGCCTGGCTCGACCGGCACGAGGTGCCGCCGCCGGACCCCGCCCCGGCCCGCGCGATCGCCGCCCGGCTCTGGCTGGACACGCACAGCGAGCAGTCCGGCCCGTTCGCCGGCGACGGCTTCCGGATGGGCGGCCCTGCCGCCGCGCCGACCGTCGAGCTCGACGAGGTCGCGACCGCCGCCCCGCGGCTCCCAGCCGGCACCGTCGCCCGGGTCACCGGCCACCACGTCGAGCTGGCCCACCACGGCCAGCGGTTCGTGTTCACCCGCCCCGACGCGAGCACCGACCACGGCGTCGCCGCCGGTGACGGCACGATCGTCGCCCCGATGCCCGGCACCGTCCTCGACGTCCGCGTCGCCGAGGGCGAGGCGGTCACCGAGGGCCAGGTCCTCGGCGTCGTCGAGGCGATGAAGATGGAGCTCGCGCTCAAGGCGCCGTACGACGGCACGGTGGCCACCGTCAGCGCGTCGGTCGGCCAGCAGGTCGCCCTGGGCGCGGTGCTGTTCGTCGTGGAGGAGGGACAGTGACGGTGCAGGCGCCGCTGCCGATGGTCGTCCCCGAGCCGGGGCTGCCGGCGAAGGTCACCATCTACGAGGTCGGTCCCCGCGACGGCCTGCAGAACGAGCAGGTCGCCGTGCCGACCGCGGTGAAGGCCGAGTTCGTGCAGCGGCTGCTGCAGGCAGGCCTGCCGGTGGTGGAGGCGACCAGCTTCGTCCACCCGAAGTGGGTGCCGCAGCTGGCCGACGCCGCCGAGCTGATGACCGGCCTCACCGCCGACCTCGGCGACCGGGCGCGCGAGCTGCCGGTGCTGGTGCCCAACCAGCGCGGCCTCGACCGCGCCGTCGAGCTCGGCCTTCGCCACGTCGCGGTCTTCGCCTCCGCGACCGAGACCTTCGCCGAGCGCAACCTCAACCGCACCCTCGAGTCGCAGTTCGAGATGTTCGAGCCCACCATCGACCGTGCCCTCGCCGAGGGCATGGACGTGCGCGGCTACGTCTCGATGTGCTTCGGCGACCCGTGGGAGGGCGCGGTCCCCGTCGAGCAGGTCGTTGCCGTCGGCAAGCGGCTGCTCGACCTCGGCGTCGGCCAGCTCAGCCTCGGCGACACCATCGGCGTCGCCACCGCCGGCCACGTCCGCGCGCTCGTCGCGGCCTTCGTCGACGCCGGCGTGCCGGCCGACCGGCTCGCGCTGCACTTCCACGACACCTACGGCCAGGCGCTCACCAACGTGCACGCCGGCCTGCAGTCCGGCGTGACGACGTACGACGCCTCCGCGGGTGGCCTCGGCGGTTGCCCCTACGCGAAGAGCGCCACCGGCAACCTCGCCACCGAGGACCTGGTGTGGTTCCTCACCGGCCTGGGCATCGAGCACGGCGTCGACCTCGGCTCCGTCGTCGCGACCAGCACGTGGATGGCCGGGCAGCTCGGACGACCGAGCCCCTCGGCCGTCGTCCGCGCCCTCGGCACGGCCTGACGCTGCGGCCCGGCCCCCACCCGGGGCCGGACGGGCCGACCTGTCGGCAGCACGGCAGTCGGACACCCGTACCGTTGGGCCATGGGTCGAGCTCGCGTCTGGGGATGGGCAGCCGCGCTGCGGGAGGGATCGACCACTCCGTGGGAGGAGTGGCCGGACGACGCGTCCGGTGAGGGCCCCGCCTTCGCCGACGAGCTCCCGGGCGCGCAGCAGCTGGGCCTGCTTAGGCGGCTGAACCTGACCGGCCGCGGCCGTCGCGACCTGCCGGTCCTCGGCGACGACCGGCCCGGCCCCTTCGGCCCCCGACCCGTCGACCCCGACGCGCTGCCCGACGGCGAGCTGCTCCGCGTCGCCGCTGCCCTCATCGCCGACGACGTCGCCGCGGCCGCGGACGAGGCGGTCGACGAGCGCAGCCTCGGCGAGCGCGTCCGCACCGTGCACCGCCCGTGGGTGCGCTCGTTCGTGGTCGTGGGCGTGCAGTGGCGCGCGGACTCGGTGCGCGCGGGCCTCGCCGCCGAGGGGCGACCGCAGGGTGGCCGCCGGCCCACGGCTTACCTGCTCGCCGACGACCTCGGCGCCGTCCTCGCCGACGCCTGGACCGCCCGCGCCTTCGACCAGGGCGGCCCGACGTGGCCGGAGTTCCTGCGCAACTCCGCCAGCTTCGGCCACCTGCCGCCGCGCGCCGACCTCGCGCGGATGGCCCGCTCCGCCGCCCACAAGTACGGCGCCGACCGGGTCACCGTCGTCCTCGACCCGACGCAGCTCGCGAGCGAGCTCGGCGTCCCGCGGCTGCAGGAGCCGCCGCGGCTCGGGGCGCACGCGGTCGACCTGGTCCGCCGCGTCGGCGAGCCGCTCGGCCTGCTCGTCGACCACGCCCGCCGTCCCGGCCTGCTGCGCGCCACCCTCGGCCGCCGCCTCGACGGGAAGGGCGGGGCGCGGCTCACCGTGCCGCCCCGCCACGCCGTCTGGCTGAGCACGATGGCCGAGCGCACCCGCCACGACCTCGCCGCTGCTGGCTACCCTGTGCTCGGCGATCTCGACCGGCTGCTGCCGGGCGACCTCCCCGAGGAGCCCGTCGTGCCGGTCGACGCCGAGGTGCTGGCGCTCGCGCTCGGGCTGCTCCTCGACCCGGTGAGCGCGAGCCAGAAGGAGGGCGCGTAGGGATGGCGGACCGCATCCTGCTCCACGTGGGGACGCCGAAGACCGGCACGTCGTACCTCCAGGACGTGCTCTTCCAGAACCGGCCGACCCTGCTGCGCAACGGCGTGCTCTACCCCGCCGACCGCTTCGACGAGCACTTCCTCGCCGCGCTCGACCTCATGCGCCTGCGCTGGGGCGGGCTGGAGCGCGAGGCCGTCGGCGCCTGGGACCGGCTCGCGCAGCAGGTCCGCGAGCACGACGGCACCGCCATCATCAGCCACGAGATCCTCGCGACCGCGTCGCGCAGCCAGGTCCAGCGCGCGCTGTCCTCGCTCGGCCACGAGCCCGGCGGTGGCGGCACCGAGGTGCACCTGGTCATCTCCGTGCGCGACCTCGTGCGCCAGATCCCCGCCGAGTGGCAGGAGAACGTCAAGCACCGGGCGCGCTTCAAGTTCTCCCGCTTCCTGGAGCTGATCCGCGACCCCGAGCGCAACCACCGCGTGGGTGCGTGGTTCTGGGGCGTGCAGGAGATCCCGGACATCCTCGACCGCTGGGGCGCGACGATCCCGCCCGAGCGGGTCCACGTCGTCACGGTCCCGCGGCCCGGCGGCCCGAAGGAGGTGCTCTGGCAGCGGTTCAGCAGCGTCTTCGGCCTCGACGACCTCGACCTCGACCTCGGCACCGAGCGCTCGAACCCCAGCCTCGGCGTGCCCGAGTCCGCGCTGCTGCGCCGGATCAACCAGGCCTGCACCCGCGACCTGCCGCCGGTGCACTACCGGCCACTGGTGCGCGAGCTGCTCGCCCACCAGACCCTGTCGCGTCGCACCGACTCGCCGCGCCTGCGGCTGCCACCGAGCGAGTACCCCTGGGTCGCCGAGCTGACCGAGCAGTGGATCGCCGAGCTCGCCGAGCGGGGGTACGACGTCGTCGGCGACCTCGCCGAGCTGCGCGGGGACGAGCCGGACGCGGAGACCTGGGCCGACCCCGACCGCCCGCGCGAGCGGGAGGTCAACAAGGCCGCGCTCGACGCGATCCGGGCCCTCCTGGTCGAGGCTGCCGAGCGGCAGGCCGAGGCGGAGCGGCTGCGGGCGAAGCTCGAGGACGCCAGGCGCGACCTGATCCGCTCACGCTCGCCCCGGCTGATGCGCACGATGGAGTGGACGGTGCGCCGGCTCGAGGACAGCCCGCGCGGACGGCAGGCGCTCGGCGTCTACCGCCGGGCCCGCGGGCGCAGCTCCCTGTCGGCGTAGCGGCCGATCCGCCAGGTGCTCCACGCGTCGGCGCCCAGGCCGACCGCGCCGCCGACCACGGGCACCCGCTTGCCGACGGTGGTGGCGATCCGCTTGCCGATCACCCGGCCGATCAGCTCGTTGGCCAGCACCGTCGTCATCGTCTGGTCCAGCGTGGGGTCGTGCTGCGGCGCGGTCGCGACGGCCATCGGCGGCGCCGGCAGCTGGGCCTTCTTCACCATCCGCTGCACCGTGTCCTCGCCGAGGATGGTCTCGAGGATCGCGTTGCGCACGCGGGGGTCGTCGAGGTCGTAGCCGCGCAGGTGGGCGATGCCGGCGACCATCCGGCTCTGGATGAGGGCCAGGCCGGCGATGTTCGCAGGCGCGACCACGGCAGCGGTGAGCAGGCCGCCGAGGTTCGTCGCGAAGCCCCCCACGCCGGCGTACAGCACGTGGTTCTCGATGACCTCGCGCACGGCCTTGTCGACGTTGCCGTGCTGCTCGCGCAGCTGCTCCTCCGCAGCCTGTGCCGCCGGCGGCAGGGGGCCGACGCCGTTGATCGCCCGGTGCAGCGCCTCGCGCACGAACGACTGGGTCAGTCCGGGCGCCATCTGCGTGACCCGCGGCGCGAGCTGGCGGGCGGCCTCGACGGCGAGGCCCTTCTTCAGACGGGAAGCCATGCGTCGATCCTAGAGAGCGGGCGGGCACCCGGGCCCTACGCTGGGGGCGTCCCGCTCCCCGACGCCGAGGTTCCTGCCATGCGCCTGACCGTCCGCTCCCTCGCCGCTGCCGCCTCGGCCGCGGCGCTGGCGCTCTCCCTCACGGCCTGCGGCGGGGGAGACGACGATCCCGGGGAGCCGCGAGCGTCGGCGAGTGCCACGGAGTCGGACGGCGGGTCGGACGGCGGCTCGACCGACGGGTCGGCCGACGGGTCGGACGGCAGCGAGGGTTCCGCCGGCCCCGGCGCCGCGTCCACCGACGGTGAGCCGGGGGAGCCCGGCAGCACCAGCGCCCCGCAGCCCGCCGACAGCGACCTGTGCACCGCCCTGTCGGGCGTGCTCGAGGTCGTCGCGCCGATCCAGGGCGAGCCGGACGAGGCGGACTGGGGCCGGATCCAGGAGGCGTACGCCGCCCTCGGCGACGCCGACCTGCCGAAGGGCGCGACCGCCCGCCACCGGCAGGGCCGCGACGCCGCGGTCGGCGCCATCACCTCGCTCAGCTGGCGCGAGGCGCAGGAGGCCTTCGACGACCCGAGCGGTCGCGTCCCCGGGCTCTCCGACGACGACCAGGCGAAGGCCAGCGAGTTCTTCGCCTGGTCCGGCCAGCAGTGCCCCTCCGTGCTCGGCACCGGCGACCCCGAGGGCTCCGTCACCACCCAGTGACCACCTGACAGGCAGCCGTGACCAGCCCCGTCGAACCCCCGCCGACGTCGTGGGTCCTCCCGAGCCGGGAGGACCTGGCCGCGCTGCCCGTCCTCGATGCGCCGCTCGACCCCGACGACCCGGAGCTCGACGACCCCGACCTCGCCGCGCACGACTCGAGCGACCTGGTCGCGGTCGGGGCCGACCTCGAGCCCGGCACGCTGCTCGCTGCCTACCGGCGCGGCCTGTTCCCGATGCCCGAGGGTCGCTCGGTCGGCTGGTGGTGCCCGGCCCGGCGCGGCGTGCTGCGGCTGGACCGGTTCAAGGTGTCGCGGTCGCTGCGCCGCTCCGCGCGCACCTTCGAGGTCCGTGTCGACACCGCCTTCGAGGAGGTCCTCGCCGGCTGCGCGGACCCGCGCCGCCCGCACGGGTGGATCGATCGCCGCATCAAGCGCGCCTACACCGAGCTCCACCGCCTCGGCTGGGCGCACTCGGTCGAGACCTGGCGCGACGGGCGCCTGGTCGGTGGCCTGTACGGCGTGGCGATCGGTGGCCTGTTCGCCGGTGAGTCGATGTTCCACCGGGAGACCGACGCCTCGAAGGTCGCGCTGCTCGGGCTGGTCCGCCTGCTCTCCGCGGACGACGACGGAGCGGCGGGGCGGCGGCTCGTCGACGTGCAGTGGGCGACCCCGCACCTGGCGAGCCTGGGGGTGGAGCAGGTCCCGCGCTCGTCGTACGTCAGCGGGCTGGAGGCGCTGCTCGCCGTCCCGCACGCCGAGTTCCGCGCTCCGTGCATGGACTGAGCCGGACCGGGCAAGGGACGGGGGGACCCGGCCGTGCCTGCCGGCGTCCCCGCGCGGGCACGTCCCGTCCCGCGCCCCCCAGGGAAAGGAACTCTCGGATGACTCCCATCAAGCGACCGCTCGCGGCTGCCGGCGCCGGCGCACTGCTCGCCCTCGCGCTCACCGCCTGCGGCGGAGACGCGCCGACCGACGCGTCGACCCGTGACTTCTGTGACGCGGTGCAGGACATCTTCGAGACCACGAGCGAGGTCCAGGGCGACGAGCCCACCGAGGACGAGTGGGAGGAGATCCAGGACGCCTACGACGACCTCGGCGAGGTCGGCACGCCCGACGACATCGGCGACTCGGAGCGCAACGGCTTCGAGGTCGTGGTCGACACGATCACCGGCCTCGACTACGACGAGGCCAAGAAGGTCTTCGCCAGCGAGGACGACAGCATCCCCGGGGTGTCGGAGGAGGAGGACAAGGACGCCGACGCGTTCTTCGAGTACGTCGAGGAGAAGTGCGCCGACGCGCTGGAGCCGGGCGGGGCGACGTCCGACCCGGTCGAGCCGCCGCCGAGCGACCTCGGCACCCCCGACCCGAGCGAGGTCCCGACCGAGGTGCCGTCCGACTTCCCGACCGACCTCTCGCCGGAGGAGCTGGAGAGCCTGCAGTCGGAGCTGGAGAAGCTCACGGAGTCGCCCGCCGAGTGACCGGGGCGACCGGGGGCTGACCGCGGGTTGTCCGCGAAATCGCGGGCAGGCGGAGCCGTCCGGTGCGTAGGGTGGCCCGACGGGGCAGGGTCGGGCCGGGAACGGCGCCGGTCCGTGCCCCTCGTCCATGTGCGGGCGCTCCTGCCCGTGCCCCCCAGAAAGGAACCCCTCGGAATGACTCCGATCAAGCGACCGCTGGCTGCCGCCGGCGCCGCCGTCCTGCTCGCCCTCTCGCTGTCCGCCTGCGGCAGCGACGGCGCGCCCACCGACGCCTCGAAGGCCGACTTCTGCAAGGTCGTCAACGACGAGGGCGGTGGCGAGGAGGCCTTCGAGGCCGCCTCGAAGGGCGACTGGGACAAGCTCCTCGACCTGCTGAAGGAGCAGGCCGACGAGGTCGAGGAGGTCGGCACGCCCAAGGGCATCCCGGACGACGCGCGCGAGGGCTTCGAGATCCAGCTCGACGCCGTCAAGGACATCGACGCCAAGGACCTCGAGAAGGCCGTCGAGAGCCAGGAGGACCCGTTCGAGGCCGGCCTGTCCGACGCGGACAAGAAGAAGATCGAGGCCTACGAGGAGTACGAGAACGAGACCTGCGACTGAGTCGCTGGTCCGCGGCACGACCTCGGCGCACCGAGCGCCATCGTCCGGCCGGCCCCCGTCGGGGGTCGGCCGGTTGTCGTTCCGGGGTCGGTCAGATGACCGTGGCCGGCTGGCCGGTGTCGGACACCATCGCCCGACCGGCCCGCTCCCAGCCGATCATCCCGTCGACGAGGTTGACCACGTCGTAGCCCTGCTGAGCCAGGTAGGCCACCGCTCGCGCGGACCGGCCGCCCGCCTTGCACACGACGAGCGTCTGCGGCGCCTCGAGCTCCACGAACTCGCCGAGCCGCGCCGGCAGCTCCATCAGGGGGATGTGCACGGCGCCGTCGATGTGCCCCGCCGCCCACTCGTCGTCCTCGCGCACGTCGAGCACCACCAGCTCCTCGGGCAGCGGGTCCGGCACGTTCTCGATCTCGACGCTGGGGATCATGCCGCCCAGCCTAGGACGCCGCCGGGCGGTCGCTGCAGCCGCCGGTCAGCGCCGGACCCGGAAGGTCCACGTGCGCACCGTCGCGTTGCCGAGCGCGTCGCGCACGACCAGGCGGACCCGGTGCCGACCGGGAGGCAGCGCCTTGCGGGCCTGCCAGCGCACGACGTCCCGGCGGGCGTCGTACCTCCCGGCGACCCGGCGCCCGTCGACGCGCAGCACCACGCTGCGGGCCCGCACGGCCGACCAGCGGTCGACCACCCGGGCGCGCACGAGGGGGGTGCGGTCGCGGGTGCCGCCGACCGGCCGCAACCGCGCCACCGCCGGCCCCCGGGTGTCGACCCGCCAGCGCCGCACCGCCGGGGACGGGTCGACGTTCCCCGCCCGGTCGACGGCGCGCACGCGCAGCACGTGTGGCCCGTCGCGCAGGCCGCCGAAGGTGGGGGTGGCGGCGCAGTCGCGCCACCGACCCGCGTCGAGCCGGCAGCGGAACCGCCCCGGCTCGTCGCTGGAGAGCCGGAAGCGCGCGTTGCGGGCGCGCACCGTCCCCGTCGGCCCGCCCCTGAGCGTGGTGCGCGGCGCCACCGTGTCGGGCAGCACGACCACGTCGACGCTCGCCGCGGTGCTCTCGCCGCCGGGTGCGGTCACCGTCACCGTGGCCGTGCGCGTTCCCGGCGAGGTGTAGGTGTGGTTGGGGTCCGGGCCGGTCCCGGTGTGCCCGTCGCCGAAGTCCCACGCGTAGTCGAGGTCGGCCGTGCTGGGCACCAGGTCGGCGCAGCCGATCCGCAGCGCCGGGTTCACCGGGTCGTGGATGACGATCGAGACCGCCTTCGCCCCCGCCCGGACCGGCTGCGCCACCACGACCTCGCCGCTGGCGCCGCTCGCGTCGGAGGTGAACGGCAGCCAGACCTCGTTCTCCTCGGCGAAGGGTCGGCCCTCGTCGAACCGGAAGTGCGCCCCGCCGCGGGTCGCCGAGGTGCACGGCTGCTCGTGCACGTGCACCTGGTGCGCCGCCTCCGGCGCCAGGCCGGTGACGTCGAGCGCGGCCAGGGTCCGGCCGCGCGAGCGGACCAGTCGTGCGGTGCCCGACAGGTCGGGGAAGGTGTCGACCCCGTCGGCGTACGCGGTGAAGGAACCAGCCGTGCCGACCTCGGTCGTGAAGGCGACCGGCAGGGGCGCCGTAGCGCCGGGTGCGTGGTCGGCGTGGGCGTGCACGTCGGGCAGGCCGCCCGGGTCGGCGCCGACCGTGACGACCAGCTCCTGGCGGAACACGCCGCCGTTGCCGTCGTCGACGGTCAGCACCGCCGTGTAGGTGCCGGGAGCGGTGTAGGTGTGAACGGCGTGCGGCGTCCACGCACTGCCGCCGGGAGCCTCGGGGTCACCGTCGCCGAAGTCCCAGTGGTGCGTGAGCGGGTCGCCGTCGGGGTCCGTCACGTCGGCGGTGAGCTCGACCTCCAGGGGGGCGGGGCCGTGGTCGGGGGAGGCCGTCGCCGTCCCGGTCGGCAGTGCGTTCGCGGCCTCCTCGACCACGACGACGCCCCACATCACCGTGCCGTGCAGCGAGCAGACGTAGTGGTAGGTCCCCGGTTCGGTGAAGGTACGACGCACCGGCGGGTCGCCTGGGACCCGGTACTCACGCACCGGCTCGGACCACGGGCTGCGGACGTCCTCGGAGGTCAGGTCGTGCTCCATCGCGGCCGCGTCGAAGCGCCACTCCACGGTGTCGCCGGGGCGGATCGTGATCGTGTTGCCCCCGGTGTCGACCGACTCCCACCGGCTGCCGTCGGCGTCGTCGACGGCGTCGACCACCCAGGTGCGGGGCGCGGGCTCGTCAGCGGCCACCCGCGCCGGCGCGACGGCGAGCAGTCCGAGGACGACGAGCAGCGCGGTGGCGACCGGTGCGAGCGGCCCTCGCCGGTCGCGCAGGAGGTGGCGGGCACGCCGGGCGGCGCGGAGCGCGGAACGGGTGGGGGACATCGTTGGCCCTTTCGCGGAGGCAGTGGGCCGAACGATGTTCGCATACTGGAACCGGGTTCGTCACCCGGTCGCGCTCGAGGTCAGCGCACGAAGCTGTTGTCGTGCTCCGCCGAGAGCCGGGCGCGGATGCTCAGCAGGGTCTCGACGATGTGGTCCTCGCGCTCGGGGGTGAGCCGGCTGATCGGGACCGCGACGCTGATCCCGTCCTGGACCGGCCGGGCGAAGGGCAGCGCCACGCCGAAGCAGCGCACGCCGATGCACGACTCGTCGCTTTCGGAGGCGTAGCCGAGCCGCTCGGCGTCGTCGATGATCGTGAGCACCGCGTCGCGGTCGGTCACCGTCTTCGCGGTGAACGCGGCGATCTCGTCGGGGACGAGCGCCTCGCGCGCCTCGCGGCTGTGCTCGGCGAGGATCGCACGGCCCAGTGCGGTGGAGTACGCCGGGAGGCGGCGTCCCACGGGGGTGTGCATCCGCAGCGGGTGCAGCGACTCGCGCTTCGCGGTGTAGATGACGTCGGCGCCGGCGAGGCGGCCCAGGTTGACGGTCTCCTCGGTCGCGGACGCGATCTCGTCCATGATCCCCTGCGCCCGGGCCAGCACCGGGTCGCCGGAGAGGTAGGCCGAGCTGACCACCAGCGAGCGGATGCCCAGCTGGTAGATGCTGCCGGTCGGGTCGGTCTGCAGCCAACCGCGGTCGGTCATCGTGCGCAGCAGCGCGTGCAGGCTGGACTTGGGGATGCTCAGCCGGGTCGAGAGCTGGAGCTGGGTACCGGGGCCGTTCGCGGCGATCTCGTCGAGCAGGTCCAGCGCGCGGGCCGCGGACTTCACCGGTCCGGCGGCGGCGCCACCGGTGCCGGTGCTCGTGGTGCTCGTCGTGCCGGCGCCACCGGCGCGGCCGTTCGACGTGCTGGTCGCCTGCTGGGCCATGGGTCCCCCAAGGGTGTGCGGTCGACGCGTCCCACAACGCGTCCTCGCCCCGACTCTAGCGGCTGTTCGCATACATGGACGAGCTTCAGGCCCTTGACCGTGACCCGCGTCACGTTGTAGCGTCCCGGTTCACAGATACGAACACAGTTCACGAAATCGAGGAGCCCCCGTGATCCAGGTCCGCTATTCCACCTCACCGTCGAGCGTGGAGACCGCACGCGCCGCGGACCTTCGCGAGAACTTCCTCGTCGACGACCTGTTCCGGGCCGGCGAGGTCCGCGGCACCTACACCCACGACGACCGGCTGGTCATCGGCGGCGCGGTGCCGGCCGACGGCCCGCTCGAGCTCCCCGCCTGGGACGTGCTCGGCACCGACTCCCACCTGGCCCGGCGCGAGCTCGGCATCGTCAACGTCGCCGAGACCGGCCACGTCCTGGTCGACGGCGAGAAGTTCGAGCTCGCCCACCTCGACGGCCTCTACGTCGGGTGCGGCAGCGAGGTCTCCTTCGCCGGGGAGGACGCCGCCTTCTACTTCGTCTCCGCACCGGCGGGCACGAAGCACCCGACCACCGTCGTCAAGCACGCCGAGGTCGAGCCGGTCGCCATCGGCACCGACGCCGGTGCCAGCGCCCGCCACCTGTACCGCTACGCGTGGGGCGAGCAGCTGCAGACCTACGGCCTCCAGTTCGGCGTCACGGTCATCGCCGACGGCTCGGTGTGGAACACCATGCCGCCGCACCTGCACGACCGGCGCACCGAGGTCTACCTCTACGTCGACCTCGACGAGGAGGACCGGGTCTTCCACTTCCTCGGCCAGCCGGGCGCCACCCGCCACCTGGTCGTCTCCGACCGGCAGSCCGTCATCTCGCCGCCGTGGTCCATCCACTCCGGGGCCGGCACCGGGTCCTACGCCTTCATCTGGGCGATGACCGGCGAGAACAACGTCTACACCGACCTGTCCGGGGTCCCCCTGGAGGAGCTGTGACCACTGCCGCCACGCGCTCGCCCTTCGACCTCACCGGTCGCCGGGCGGTCGTCACCGGCGCCGGCCGCGGACTCGGCCAGGGCGTCGCCCTCGGCCTCGCCCGCGCCGGGGCGGACCTCGTCCTCCTCGGGCGGCCGGGCAGCCAGGTCGACACCGAGAAGGCGGTGCGCGAGCTCGGCCGTGACGTGGAGGTGCTCGACCTCGACGTCGCCGACCTCGACGCCGTGCAGCAGGTCTGCGCGGAGGTCAACCAGCGCCACCGCGTCGACGTTCTGGTCAACAACGCGGGGACCATCGAGCGCGCCGACGCCGTGGACGTCGAGCCGGCCGCCTGGCAGCGGGTCCTCGACGTCAACCTCACCGGACTGTTCTTCCTCTGCCAGCAGCTCGGCCGCCCGATGGTCGAGCGCGGCAGCGGCAAGGTCGTCAGCATCGCCAGCCTGCTGTCCTTCCAGGGCGGCATCCGCGTCCCGGCGTACGCCGCCAGCAAGCACGCCGTCGCCGGGATCACCAAGGCGCTCGCGAACGAGTGGGCGCCGGCCGGCGTCCAGGTCAACGCGATCGCCCCGGGCTACATGGCCACCGACAACACGGCCGCGCTGCGCGCCGACCCGGACCGCTCGCGACAGATCCTGGAGCGGATCCCGGCCGGGCGCTGGGGCTCCCCGGCCGACGTCGCCGGGGCCGCGGTGTTCCTCAGCTCCCCCGCCTCCGACTACGTCAACGGGCACGTCCTCGTCGTCGACGGAGGCTGGATGGCCCGCTGACCCGATCCACCACGTCCACCACGTCCACTCCCGTCCACCCTTCGTCGACGCCGCTCGGGGCGCCCAACCGCTTCCTCCCACCCCACCCGCCGGAACCACACGGCACCAAGAAACGAGGATCAACGATGACCCGCACCTCCCGCCCCGTCGCTGCACTCTTCAGCCTCGGCCTCGCGGCCGTCGCGCTCGCCGGATGCAGCGAGGGTGAATCCACCGCCAGCGCGGACGCCGGCTCCTGCGAGCCGTCCGACGTCAAGCTGGTCGGCCAGGTCCGCAACGAGTCCAACCCCTACGAGGCCGCCTGGCTCGACGGCGGCGACGCCTTCGCCGAGTCCGTCGGGCTGGAGCAGGAGCGCCTGACGTACGACGGCGACTCCACCAAGCAGCAGGAGCAGGTCCGCCAGCTCCTGGCCGGCGACACCGACTGCCTCGTGATGAACGTGCTCCCCAACGGCGACGCCGACACCACCCCCATCGTCAAGGGCGCCGACCAGGCGGGCGCGTACCTCGTGACGCAGTGGAACAAGCCCGCCGACCTCGACCCGGCCGACTACGACCGCTGGGTCAGCCACATCACCTACAACGGCGTCGAGTCCGGCCAGCAGATCGGCGACGCGCTTGCCGAGGCGATCGGCGGCAAGGGTGGCATCATCGCCCTCCAGGGTGTCCTCGACACCGCCGCAGCCAAGGACCGGTTCGCCGGCCTCGAGGCCTCGCTGGAGAAGAACCCCGACGTGAAGCTCCTCGACCAGCAGACGGCGAACTTCTCGCGCGCCGAGGCCCTCGAGGTCACCAAGACACTGCTCACCAAGCACGGCGACGCGGTCAAGGGCATCTGGGCCGCGAACGACGACATGGCCCTCGGGGCGCTCGAGGCGCTCAAGCAGGCCGGCCGCGACGACGTCGCCGTCGTCGGTATCGACGCCGTTCCGGACGCCCTCACCGCGATCCAGGACGGCACGATGACCGCGACCGTCTCCAGCGACGGTCCGTGGCAGGGCGGCATCGGCCTCGCCATCGGATTCTGCGCCGCGACCGGTGAGATCGACGTCGCCGACCTGCCGGCCGACAACCGGGCGTTCTTCGCCGAGCAGTTCCTGATCACCGACGAGAACGTCGCCGACTTCGCGACGCCGGCCACCGACGCGGCCGACTTCGAGTGCGACAACGTCTTCGACCGCGTGGCAGGTCCGCTGTCGTGACCATGACATCCCCCGCCGAGCACGCCCGGGACACCGAGGTCGTCGCGGCGCGCCCCCAGCCTCGGCGGGGGGTGTCGCTCCGGGACGCCGGCCCACCGGCTGCCCTCCTGGTCGTCGTCGCGGTCTTCGCGGCGCTCAGCCCGCAGTTCCGCAGCGTCGCGAACTTCCAGAACATCGCCGACGCGGCTGCCGTCCTGGCGGTCGTCACCTGCGGCATCACCTTCGTGCTGATGATGGGGTCGATCGACCTCTCGGCCGCCGGGGTGATGGGGGCCTCCGCCCTCGCCGTCGCCCTGCTGGTCGAGAACAACCGCAACGGCAACGACCTCGGGCTGCTGGGCATCGCGATCGCGGTGCTGCTGGCCGCCGGCCTCGGCGCCCTGAGCGGGCTCGCGCTGGTGCTGCTCAAGGTGCCGTCGTTCATGGCCACGCTCGGCGTCTCGGCCGTCGGCCTCGGTGTCGCCACCCTCATGTTCAACGGTGTCCAGCCCAACATCTCCGACACCATGCTCGAGGGCTGGGCGACCGGCCGGTTCCTCGGCTTCTCGTGGCTGACCTGGATCGCCGTCGGCTGCGTCCTCGCCGGCTGGCTGGTCCAGCGCTACACCCGACTGGGGCGCTACGCCTACGCCATCGGCGGGGCCGAGGAGGTGCTCGCCCTGTCCGGGGTGCGCGTGGCGCCGTACAAGGTCGCCGTGTTCACCCTCGCCGGGGCCTTCTACGGCCTCGGCGGCGTCATGGTCACCAGCCAGCTCGGCGCGGGGCTCGTCCAGGCCGGCAAGGGCTACGACTTCGCCGCGATCACCGCGGCCGTCGTCGGCGGCACCCTCCTCACCGGCGGCCGGGGCGGCGTCCTGCACTCCGCGGTCGGCGTGCTGCTCATCGTCGTGCTGACCAACGGCCTGGTCCAGATCGGGATCAGCCCCTACTGGCAGGGCGGTGTGCAGGGCCTGATCGTGGTCGCCGCGGTCGCCGCAGCAGTGATCCCCCAGCGACGCAGGAACCAGGTGGTGAAGTGACCATCCATCTCGACAAGGAGGCCCGCGTGCCCAACCCGGCGACCGTGCCGGCACTCGAGGTGCGCGGCCTGGTGAAGCACTACCCGGGCGTCAAGGCGCTCGACGGCGTCGACCTCGTCGTCCGGCAGAACGAGGTGCTCGGCCTCGCCGGCGAGAACGGCGCGGGGAAGTCGACGCTCCTCAAGGCCCTCGTCGGGCTCGTGAAGCCCGACGCCGGCGAGATCTGGGTCCGCGGCGAGAAGGTGCGCCTGCGCAGCGTCGTCGACGCGGCGGACAAGGGCATCGGCATGGTCTTCCAGGAGCAGTCCCTGGTGCCGAACCTGACTGCCGCGGAGAACATCGTGCTCGGCTCCGAGGGCCGCGGCGTGCGCGGCGGCGTCTACCGCTGGGACACGATGCGCCAGATCGCCCAGGAGCAGCTCGACAAGATCGGCTCCAGCATCGACCCGCTCGCCCGCACCGACACGCTCTCCTTCGCCGACCGGCAGATGGTCGAGATCGCGAAGGTGCTGCGCATCGAGCAGCGCAGCCAGCACCCACCGGTGATCATCCTCGACGAGCCGACCTCGGTGCTGGAGTCGAAGGAGATCGAGACCCTCTTCACGCAGGTACGACGCCTGCGCGAGTTCGCCTCCGTCGTCTTCGTGTCCCACCGGCTCGACGAGGTGCTCGACGTCTGCGACCGGGTCACCGTGCTGCGCAGCGGCCAGTCCGTCGGCGAGGTGAGCACCGAGGGCGCCGCCCCCGACGAGCTGCACCGGATGATGATCGGCTCGACCGGGTCGGACGACCACTACCACGACAACCTGGCCGAGCGGCCCGACGAGCCGCGCCCGCGGCTGAGCGTGCGGGGCCTGTCCGGCAAGACCTTCCGCGACGTCGACCTCGACGTCGCCGCCGGCGAGATCGTCGCCATCGTCGGCGTCCACGGCTCCGGCCGGGAGGACGTGTGCCGGGCGCTCTTCGGTGCCGAGCCGACGACCTCCGGCGAGGTCACCCTCGACGGCGAGGTGCTGCACCTCTCCGGCACCCGGGCCGCCTGCTCCGCCGGCATCGGCTACGTCCCGGCCGAGCGCAAGACCGAGGGCATGGTCGGGCCGATGTCGGTCGCCGACAACATGACCCTGACCCGGCAGAAGAGCCGCTGCTCCGGTCCACTGGTCGCGCCGCGCAAGCAGGCCTCGCTCGTCGACTCGTGGATCAAGCGGCTATCGATCCGCACCCCCCACCGCGGCACCGCCATCCAGCGGCTGTCCGGCGGCAACCAGCAGAAGGTCGTGCTCGCCCGCTGGCTCGTCGGCGGCGACATCCGGCTGCTGCTGCTCGACCACCCCACCCGCGGCCTCGACATCGGCGCCCGCTCGGAGGTCTACCGCCTCATGCGCGAGCTGTCGAACAGCGGCGTCGCGACGGTGCTGCTGGCCGACAGCCTGGAGGAGGCGATCGGCATGGCCGACCGGATCCTCGTGATGAACGACGGCCGGGTGGCGACGGAGGTCTCCTGCCCCTCGGGTGCCAAGCCGACGCCGCTGGACCTCGTCAAGGAGATGGTATGACCACCCCCGTCATCCCCCGGCCGGCTGCGGAGCCGGCGGTCGCGGCGCACCACCCCACCGTCGGCGAGCGGCTGACGTCGTTCATGCCGGTGATCGCCCTGGTCGCGCTGCTGACCGCCCTCTCGATCGCCGACCCGGGCTTCTTCACCCAGCGCAGCCTCACCGCGGCGGCGATGACGGCGGCACCGCTCATCGTGCTCGCGGCCGGTGCGACGCTGGTCGTGCTCTGCGGCGGCATCGACCTGTCGATCGCCGCGATGGCCTCGCTGTCGACGGTCCTGCTCGCGCTGTGGCTGCCCGACCTCGGTGGGCTCACCACCCCGGCGGTCATCCTCGTCGCCGGGGCGATCGGGGCCGTGCAGGGACTGGCCCACGTGCTGCTGCGGATCCCGTCGTTCATCGTGACCCTCGGCGGGATGAGCATCTTCTCCGCCGTCGCCCTCGTCGTGTCCGACGCCGGCACCGTGCCGGTCCTCGACGACTCGTCGATCTCGTGGCTGAACCTGTACGTCGCCACGCACGTCCCGATGTCGGTGGCCGTCGCGGTGCTCGTCGTCGCCGCCATCGCCAGCGTCGTCCGGTTCACCCCGCTCGGCAGCTGGGTGACGGCCACCGGCTACTCCGAGTCCGCGGCCCGCCTCGCCGGCGTCCCGGTCGACCTGGTCAAGGTCGGCGCGTTCTGCATCTCCGGTGCCTGTGCCGGGCTCGCCGCGGTCATGCTCGTCTCGCGCAACTTCAGCGGGAACCCGTCCATGGCCGACAACCTGCTGCTCCCGGCGGTCGCCGCGATCGTCGTCGGCGGCACCGCGATCACCGGCGGCCACGGCAGCCTGTGGCGCAGCCTGGCCGGGGCGCTCGTGGTCACCCTGCTCCGGGTCGGGCTGCCCATCGTGGGCGTCCCGTCGGCGTACGAGCAGATCCTCTACGGCGCGATCATCGTCGCCGCCGTCGCCCTGACGCTCGACCGCTCGAAGGTGATGGTCATCAAGTAGCGCTCCTCGCCCCCACCCACCGGAACCACCCGAGATCCCCGGTGCGGCCACCACCCGCACCCGTCCGTACTCCCGACGCCAAGGAAAGCGACATGACCACCACCGTCAGCAACGACACCGCCAGCCTGCTCCCGTCCGTCAGCTCCTTCCTCTCCTCCCCCCGGCAGCTGCTCATCGACGGGGAGTGGGTCGACGCGCAGGACGGGCGCACCTTCGCCACCCTCAACCCCGCGACCGAGGAAGAGCTCGTCCAGGTCGCGCAGGGCTCCGCCGCGGACGTGGACCGGGCGGTCGCCGCGGCCCGCCGCGCCTTCGAGGCCGGCTCGCCCTGGGCGCGGATGACGCCGCGCGAGCGCTCGCACCTGCTGTGGCGCATCGGCGACCTCGTCGAGGCGCACGCCGACGAGCTCGCCCAGCTCGAGGCGCTGGACAACGGCAAGAGGGTGGAGGCCGCCCGCGACGGCGACGTCGCCACCACCGCCGAGCTGTTCCGCTACTTCGCCGGCTGGGCCACCAAGATCGAGGGCACCACCATCCCGATGTCGGTGCCCGGCCGCGACTTCCACGCCTACACCCGCCGCGAGCCGATCGGCGTCGTCGCCGGCATCGTGCCGTGGAACTTCCCGCTGCTGATGGCCGCCTTCAAGATCATCCCGGCGATCACCGCGGGCAACACCGTCATCCTCAAGCCGGCCGAGCAGACCCCGCTCACCGCGCTGCGCCTGGGCGAGCTGCTGCTCGAGGCCGGCGTCCCCGCGGGCGTCGTCAACGTCGTCCCCGGCTTCGGCGACACCGGCGCCGCCCTGGTCGACCACCACGGCGTCGACAAGGTCGCCTTCACCGGCAGCACCGAGGTCGGCAAGAAGATCGCCGCGGCCGCTTCGGGCAACCTCAAGAAGGTCTCGCTCGAGCTCGGCGGCAAGGCTCCCAACATCATCTTCGACGACGCGGACATCGACGCCGCCATCGCCGGGGCCGTGCTGGGCGGCTACTTCAACGAGGGCCAGTGCTGCGTCAACGGCTCGCGCCTCTACGTCCACCGGGCGGTCTTCGACGAGGTCGTCGAGGGCGTCGCCAACGCGGCGCGGGCGATCCGCGTCGGCAGCGGCTTCGACCCGTCGACCGACATGGGGCCGCTGGTCTCCCAGGAGCAGCACGAGAAGGTGCTCGGCTACATCCGCAGCGCCCTCGCCGACGGCGCCGAGGTCACCGCGGGCAGCGCGGACCGGGTGGGGGAGCGCGGCTACTTCGTCCAGCCGACCCTGATCACCTCCGTGACCGAGGACATGGCGGTGCAGACCGACGAGATCTTCGGGCCGGTGGTCACCGCCATCCCGTTCGACTCCGAGGACGAGGTCGTCGCCGCGGCCAACAACACCGTCTACGGGCTGGCTGCCGGCGTGTGGTCGAAGGACATCGGTCGCGCGCACCGCGTCGGCGGCCGCCTGCGGGCCGGCACCGTGTGGCTCAACACCTGGCACGCCGACGACGTCACCCTGCCCCGGGGCGGGTTCAAGCAGTCCGGCTGGGGTCGCGAGCTCGGTGCGTTCGGCCTCGACGACTACACCGAGCTCAAGACGGTCATCGCCGAGCTCCGATGACGCACGCCGCAGAGGTGCTGGGGCGTCACCGCGTCGTCCCGGTCGTCGTCCTCGGCGACGTCGACCGGGCCGACGGCCTCGGTGAGGCCCTGGTCCGCGGCGGCCTGCCCGTGGCGGAGGTGACCTTCCGGTCGCCGGACGCCGCGGCAGTCCTGCGCCGCCTCGCCGACCGCGGAGACCTCGTGGTCGGCGCCGGCACGGTGCTCACCGCGGAGCAGGTGGACCTGGCCCACAGGTCGGGCGCCGGCTTCGTGGTGAGCCCCGGGTTGAGCGTGGCCGTGGTCCACCGCTGCCGGGCGCTCGGACTCCCCGTCCTGCCGGGGGTGAGCACCGCCAGCGAGATCATGCGGGCCCTCGACCAGGGGCTCGACCTGGTGAAGTTCTTCCCGGCCGAGCCCAGCGGCGGCCTGCCCGCGATCAGTGCCCTGGCCGCCGCCTTCCCCCAGGTGACCTTCGTGCCGACCGGCGGGATCTCCGCCCGTCTCGCGCCCGACTACCTCGCCCACCCCGCCGTGGCCGCCGTCGGCGGCAGCTGGATGGTCCCGCCCGACCTGCTCCGCGCCGGTCGGTGGGACGAGGTCACCGACCTCTGCGCGACCACCGTCGCCGCCGTACCCGGCGCGCTCGAGCCGCTCGTCCCCGGGACGGTGCGGGGGTGAGCGACCCGTGAGCCTGGTGCCGCTCCGGCCGGCGGACGAGTGCGAGCTCGACGTCGTCGCGCTCGGCGAGGTGATGCTGCGACTGGACCCGGGCGAGACCCGGATCCGTGCCGCGCGCCGCTTCGAGGTCTGGGAGGGCGGCGGGGAGTACAACGTCGCGCGTGCCCTCAGCAGCGTCTTCGGCCTGCGCACCGCCGTCGCGACGGCCCTCGTCGACAACGAGGTCGGCCGGCTGGTCGAGGCGCTGGTGCGGGCCGGTGGGGTCGACACCTCGCTGGTCCACTGGCGCGCGTTCGACGGCGTCGGCCGGGCGGCCCGCAACGGGATCAACTTCACCGAGCGGGGCTACGGCGTGCGCTCGGCACTCGGCGTCTCCGACCGGGCCGGGACGGCCGTCAGCCAGCTCGTGCCCGGCGACCTCGACTGGGACGACCTGTTCGGGCGCCGCGGCGTGCGCTGGCTGCACACCGGTGGCGTCTTCGCCGGCCTGTCCGACACAACCGCCGAGGTCGCCCGCGAGGCGATGGCAGCAGCACGCGCCCACGGCACCGTCGTCTCCTACGACACCAACTACCGGCCCAGCCTCTGGGCGGACCGGGGCGGCCAGGCGCGGGCCCGCGAGGTGAACCGCGAGCTGGCCGGCCTCGTCGACGTCCTCGTGGGCAACCCGTCCGACTTCAGCGACGACCCGCCCCCCGACGACCCGGCCGCTGCCGCCGAGCTGCTCGCCGGCTCCTTCCCCACCCTGCGCGTGGTCGCGACGACCCGGAGGGTCGTGCACTCGGCCGGCGACAACGACTGGCAGGGCCTGGCCTGGGCGCCCGGCCCGGGGCTGTGCGCGTCGACCGTCCGCACGCACCTGTCCGTCCTGGACCGGGTCGGCGGTGGTGACGGCTTCGTCGCCGGCCTGGCGTGGGGCCTGCTCACCGGGGAGGACCTCTCATCCAGCGTCGAGCTCGGTGCCGCCCACGGCGCCCTGGCGATGAGCACCCCCGGCGACACGTCGATGGCCTCGCTCGACGAGGTCCGCGCCCTCGCGACCGGAGGGGACGCCCGGACGCGACGCTGACCGGACGCGCCTGATCCACCACGATCCGTTCACGAACATGAACGGATCGTGCTATTTGTTCACGAATCTGGACGTGGTTCTTGTATTTGTGTGACGGGCGTCATACGGTCCCGGCAGGGGCCCCCACCCTCGGGGCCCTCGCGGAACACCCACCCGAGACAGGGGATCCCAGATGACAGTGCAACGCCGGTCACTCCGGTCGCGGTTGCGCCATCGCTCCCGACGGCTCGCAGCCCACTCCTTCGCGGCACTCGTCGCGATGTCGGTGGCGCTGCCGCTCACGGCGACGACGGCGCCCGCGCACGCGGCGGAGGAGGACGACGTACTGAGCGTCCTGCTCTTCTACAAGGACAACTTCCACGCCTCGCACGTGCAGGCGCGCCAGGCGGTGAACGAGCTCGCGGCGGACCTCGCCAGCGAGCACGGCCAGACCCTCCAGGTCGAGGAGACGCAGGACGCCGGTGCGTTCAACGCGGACAACCTCGCCACCAAGGACGCCGTGGTCTTCGCACAGACCGGCGGCGTCCTGTTCAACACCGAGCAGCGCGCGGCGCTCGAGGACTACATCCGCGGTGGCGGCGGCTACATGGGCCTGCACTACGCGGGCTGGTCCGTCGGCCAGAGCGAGCACGACGTCAACCCGTTCTACCTGCGCCTCGTCGGCGCGATGTCGGAGGGCCACCCGGAGAACCCGGCCATCCGCTCCGGCAAGGTCGTCGTCAACGACGCCACGCACCCGCTCGCCGCGGGGCTGCCGAGCGACTTCACCCGCAGCGACGAGTGGTACGACTGGACCGTCAACCCGGCCCAGGACGTGCGCACGATCCTGTCGGTGGACGAGTCGTCCTACAACAGCGCCGGCCAGCAGGGCACGAACCACCCGGTCACGTGGTGCCAGCAGATCGACTCGGGGCGGTCCTGGTACACCGCGATGGGCCACGAGGGCACCGCCTACTCCGAGCCGGTGATGCGGACCCAGATGCGCAACGGCCTGGCCTACGCCAGCGGCCTGGTGGCGGCCGACTGCTCCCCGCCGGCGAAGGACCAGCACGGACGCTGGAGCGGCGTCACGCCGTGGCCGCTGATGCCCATCAACATGACGCTGACCGCGGACGGCAAGGTGCAGTCCTTCGSCAGCGTCTCGTCCGGCTGCACCGACTCGACGCCCTTCGACTTCTCCGGCAACAGCTGTGTCTTCCAGGGCGGCCAGACCGAGTTCGACGTGTGGGACCCCGCGGTCGAGCGCACGCTCGAGAACTACCGCGACGGGCTCTCGCCGAACACGACCTACACCGACCTGTTCTGCTCGATGCAGGTGCAGAACCCGCACCGCAAGGTCGTCATGACCGTCGGCGGTGACGACTCCCTCGGCGGCAACGCCCCCAACGACGCCGCGATCGGCGTCACCAGCTTCTCCTCGAAGCAGGGCCTCCGCGACGAGGCGCCGATGAACATCCCGCGGTGGTACCCGACCGGCACGACGATGCCCGACGGCTCGATCGTGGTCCAGGGCGGCAGCCTGCGCGGCGGCCCGGGCGGTCCCGGCGTGCTCACGCCTGAGGTCTACCGGCCCGACGAGGGCAACGGCTGGACGCTGCTGACCGGCGCGACCAGCGCGGCGGCGTACGGCGACGGCGGCGGTGGCCAGCCCGACGAGAACCGCTGGTGGTACCCGCGGGCCTTCGTCGCGCCCGGCAGCGGCACGCTGTTCAACATCTCCGGCACCCAGATGTTCGAGCTCGACCCGAGCGGTGACGGCGAGCTGACCCTGCGCGGCACCCTGCCGGCGAACGTCGCCGACCAGGGCGCGAACGGCCGTCCGGTCGGCGCGACCTCCACGGCTGCGATGTACCGGCCCGGCAAGATCCTGCAGG
>NZ_VLJQ01000002.1:58935-95770 GCF_007829375.1 Nocardioides sp. J9
GCCGCGACAACGCCGACAACGGCGGCTACGTCACCACGGCCGAGGTCTGGGACCCGGACACGGACACCTGGACCGCGATCGAGGCGCCCTACGCGCACGCCCGGCTCTACCACTCCTCCGCCCTGCTCCTGCCCGACGGCCGGGTCATGATCGGCGGCGGCGGCGCCCCGGGCCCGCGCAACTACACCGACGTCGAGTACTACTCCCCGGCGTACCTCTTCGACGGCGACGAGCTCGCCGAGCGGCCGGAGATCACCGCCGGCCCGAAGAAGATCGGGTACGACGGCACGTTCGACGTCAGCGTCAGCGGCGGCCCCGTCTCGCGGGTCACCCTGGTCCGCAACGGCTCGGTCACCCACGGGTTCAACAACGACCAGAACTTCCAGGACCTGGAGTTCACGCAGTCGGGTGGCACCCTGACGGTCACCGCGCCGCAGGACGCGACCTACGCCCCTCCGGGTGCGTACATGCTGTTCGTCCACGACGCCGACGGCACCCCGTCGGTCGCGAAGATCATGGACGTCGACCCGGCGGTGAAGCTCGACCAGCGTGCGCCGAAGGTCGTCGACCAGTTCGAGTACCCGAAGCTGCCCGCCGAGTGGCGCTCGGCCAACCCGCCGATGGTCATCGACCTCGAGCCGGGCAACGGCCGGATGGCGCCGTGGAGCATCAACGAGCCGGTCCAGCTGGTGCGCGGCGCGTCCGCCAACCAGGGCGGCCTCGGCCTGACCGGCTACCAGTTCTCGCTGGGCAACGCCGGTGAGGTGGAGCGCACGCTGGCCGGCCTCGACCCGGGCCGGGAGTACCGCATCTCGATGCGCTACGCCCGCGACAGCCGGTCCGCCGGCACCGAGCCCGCGGTCGGGTCGGTGCAGGTCGGTGACCTCGACACCACGATCACCGCCGGGACCGACACGCCCTCGGCGTCCGGCAACGCGGTGACCTACAGGACGTGGGTCGACACGTTCACCGCGACAGCGCGCTCGGAGGTGCTGACCCTGTCCGGGTCCGGCAGCGGCGGCGGGCTGATGCTCGACGACCTGGTGGTCATCTCGACCGACCCGGGCGTCGACGAGGCGCCGGTGCACTACGAGTTCTCCGAGGGCTCGGGCACCACAGCCGAGAACACCGGGACCGACACCTCCGTCGGCGACGCGGTGCTGACCGGCGACGCCGGCTGGACCGACGACGGGGTGTTCGGCAAGGGCCTCGAGCTCCCCGGCGGCGACAACGCCAACGCCGTCGACCTGCCGGACGACCTGCTGCAGGGCGAGGACGCGTTCAGCACGTCGTTCTGGGTCCGCCCGGACACGAAGGCGAACTGGATCGGGCTGCTCCACATCGGCGACGGCCTCGGCGACGCCGGCAGCTTCTTCCAGGTGCAGATGCAGACCGACGCCGCCCCCGGCGGCTCCGGCCTGGCAGCGACCTTCAAGGCGAAGGGGTCCAGCGACCAGGAGCGGGTCTACGCCGTACCGACGAAGGACGTCGCGGCCGGCAGGTGGAACCACGTCGTGTTCACCCGCGACGGCGCCACCGGGACCCTGTACCTCGACGGGGTGCAGGTCGCCCAGCGCACCGACCTCACGATCGACATGACCGACATCGGTCCGACGTCGAACAACTGGCTGGGGCGCAACGGCTACCCCGACCCGGCGTACGACGGCCGGATGGACGACGTGCGGCTCTACACCAGCGCGCTCAGCGACGACGACGTCGCAGCGCTGTACGACGAGGGCGCGGCCCTGCGGACCACCACCTCGGTGTCCGTGGACCTGCCGTCGCCGTCGCCGTGGGGCGAGCCGCTCACGGTGTCCGCGGAGGTCGAGGACGAGTCCGGCGGCGACGCCGAGGGCTCGGCCGAGCTGTGGGTCGACGGCAGCCGCGTCGGTCAGCCGGTCGCGGTGTCCGGCGGGGAGGTCTCCTTCCCGGCGCTGACCCTGCCGCCCGGCGAGCGTGAGCTCGAGGTCCGGTTCCAGGCGGCCGACGGCTGGCGGGACTCGCGGGACTCGGTGACCCACACCGTCGACCGGCCCCCGGTCGGCGAGGGAACCCCGGTCCACTACACCTTCGACGAGGGCAGCGGCTCCACCGCCGCCAACTCGGGCACCAACCCGCTGGTCGGCGACGCCCAGCTGCAGGGGGCGGTGGGCTGGACCCAGGACGGCAAGTACGGCAAGGGGCTGAGCTTCCCCGGTGGCGGCTCGGCGACGGGCAACCACCTGGCCCTGCCGGACGACATCGCCGAGGGCATGGACGAGCAGTTCAGCGTCTCGCTCTGGGTGCGGCCGGGCACGCTGCCGCAGTGGGTCCCACTGGTCCAGATCGGCAGCAGCACGGACACCTTCTTCCTGCTGCAGTCGAACACCCAGACCAACGGACCCACGGGCTTCGCGGCCACGTTCAAGGCACCCGGCACCCCGGGCAGCGCCCAGGAGCGCCTGGTCCTCGGGCCCGGCAACGACGTACCACTGAACGAGTGGACGCACGTCGTGTTCACGATGAGCGGTTCCACCGGGAAGCTGTACTTCGACGGCGAGCTCGTCGGGACCCGCACCGACTTCACCATCGGCATCGGTGACGTCGGGGTCGACGGCCACACCACGGCGAACATGCTGGGCGGCACCAGCTGGCCGGACGGCCGGTGGAACGGCCTGATGGACGACTTCCGGCTCTTCGGCTACGAGCTGACGGCCGAGGAAGTCACCCAGCTGAACGAGCACCCGTTCCCGAACGCCGCACCCGAGGCAGCCGCGGACGAGTACTCGGTCGTGGAGGGCACCACCCTCACCGTCGACGCGCCCGGCGTCCTGGCCAACGACACCGACGCCGACGACGACCCGCTGACGGCCACGGGTGCGACGCAGCCGGAGCACGGCGAGGTCACCCTCGCCGCCGACGGCTCGTTCACCTACACGCCCGAGGACGGCTTCACCGGCACCGACACCTTCACCTACGAGGCGTCGGACGGCACCGCCGAGTCGGAGCCCGCGAGGGTCACGATCACGGTCGAGGAGGCGGACGACCCCGTCGCCACGACCGTGAAGGCCAAGGCCGTGACGGTCGTCTACGGCAAGAAGGCCAGCCTCGCCGTCACCGTCAGCCCCGCCGCAGCCACCGGCAAGGTGGAGGCTCGCTCCGGGTCGACGCTGCTGGTGTCGCGGGCGCTCTCGTCCGGCAAGGCGACCCTGGTCCTCCCGGCCAGGTCGCTGAAGCCGGGCACGCGCACCGTCACCCTCCGCTACCTCGGCGACGCTACCCACGCGGCGTCGAGCAGCACGGTGAAGGTCGTGGTCCGCAAGGCCGCCGCGAAGCTGCGGGTGGCCGCCCCGGCCTCGGTCAAGCGGAACGCGCGCCCGTCGGTCACCGTCACCGTCGTCCGCCCCCGCGGGGTCCCGGTGAGCGGTGTGGTGCGGGTCAGCTTCAACGGCAAGGTGGTGAGCAAGAAGGTCAACAAGGCCGGCAAGGTCACCATCCGCCTGGGCAAGGCCACGCGTCTGGGCCGGATCCCGGTCCGGGTGACCTACCGCGGCAGCGCCTACCTCAAGGCGGCGACCAAGGTGGCCCACATCCGCGTCCGCCGCTGACCACCCACCCCACCCCCGACCCCTGCCCGACCCCGACCCTCCCGCCACCCTCGCGGTGGGCGGGAAGGGAGGGAGCGGGCGGGGGAGGGGGGCGGGGGAGGGAGGAGACCCGACTCCTGAAGAGAGAACCGTGGGCCCGGAGGCAACCGCCCTCCGGGCCCACGCCCATTTCCCGACGAGGTGTGAGGAATGGCGCCGCGAGGTGTGAAGGATGGCGCCGCGAAGTGTCAGGCATGGCGCCGCGAGGTGTGAGGAATGGCGCCGCGAGGTGTGAAGGATGGCGCCGCGAAGTGTCAGGCATGGCGCCGCGAGGTGTGAGGAATGGCGCCGCGAAGTGTCAGGCATGGCGCCGCGAGGTGTGAGGAATGGCGCCGCGAGGTGTGAGGAATGGCGGCGCGAGGTGTGAGGAATGGCGGCGCGAGGTGTGAGGAATGGCGGCGCGAAGTGTGAGGAATGGCGGCGCGAAGTGTGAGGGATGGCGGCGCGAGGTGTGCCTCGTGGCGGTACGACGGACCGCCGGACGCGCGAACGCCCCGGCCGAACGGCCGGGGCGCCCTGGTGTGCTGTGGGTCGTGACGGCTCAGCCGTCCGAGGCCAGCGCGGCGACCACGCCCGCCCGGCTGTCGTCCTCGCTCGCCAGCACGCCGCCGTTGGCGACGAGGTCCGGCGTCAGCTCGGTGAAGACCATGCGGACGTCCTGGCGCCGCGCGCCGAGGATCTCGACCGCGCTGTCGGCGACGGCCTCGGCGAAGGCGCGGCGCTGCTCGAGGGAGCGTCCGGCCAGCAGCTCGACGGTGATGTTGGGCATGACGGTCCTTTCGCGGCCGGACGCAGACCGGTCGATCCACGCTGACGACCTTGGTTCGGGATGGTGAACTGAGTCTAGGTGGCGAAACGGCGCAGCGCTAGTTCATGTCCTTGACAACAGTTCAGCCCGCTGATTCAGTGGCGGACGTGGAGCACGCACCCGGCACGACCTCGATGCGCGGGAGCGTGCAGCGTGCCGCTCGACTTGCCGCGGCGCTCCTGACGGCCGTGCTGATCCTGCTCGCGCTCCCCGCGCCCGCACACGCCCACGCCACCCTGGTGAGCACCGACCCGGCGCAAGGAGCCGTGGTCGAGGACGCACCCGACGTCGTACGGCTGACCTTCAGCGAGGGGGTCTCCCTCGTGCCGAAGGGCGTGCGGGTCTTCGACGCCGCGGGCGACGAGATCGCCTCCGACGCCACCGCCCGCGGCGCGGAGCTGGCCGTCACGCTCGAGGAGGACCCGGGCGCCGGCACCCTGGTCGTGGTGTGGCGGGTCGTCTCCGAGGACGGCCACCCGATCAGCGGCTCCCTGGCCTTCAGCATCGGCGCCCCGAGCGCCGAGGTGCTCGCCCCCGAGGTCGCCGACGACCCGGCCACCGGACCGCCGTGGGGGCTGAGCATCGTCACGTGGCTCGGGTACGCCGCACTCCTGCTGACGACCGGCCTCGTCGCCTTCGTCGTGCTGTTCCTGCCCGACCACCACCTCGCCGACCGCGCCCGCGCCCGGCTGGTCCGCGCGTCCCGCGCCGGCGCCGTCACCGCCGGCCTCGCGTGGGCGATCGGGGTCCCGCTCACCGCGGTCTACCAGGTCGGCGACGGCCTCGGTGCGCTCGGCGACGGCGCAACGTGGGCCTCCCTCGATCCGCTCGAGTACGGCGTCGCGGCGGCCGTCGTCGGCGGCGTGGTCCTCGCGGTCGTGCTCCTCGGCCGCGGCCTGGTCGACCGGGCCCGGCGCACGGTGGCGCTCGTCGCGTGCGGGGTCGCCGTCGGGGCTCCCGCCCTCACCGGGCACACCCGCGGCGTGACGCCCGAGGTCCTCGCCGTCGGTGCGGACGTGCTGCACCTCCTCGCGGGCAGCACGTGGCTCGGCGGCCTGGTCGCGCTGGTGCTCGTCCTGCCCGACCTCGGCGGGCGTCGTACCCTCGCCGCCGAGGTGCTCGACCGTTTCTCGGTGGTGGCCGCGGGCGTCCTGGTTGCGCTGGTGCTGACCGGCGCCCTGCTGGCGTGGCGGATCGCCGGGTCGTGGGGCGTGCTCCTCGAGACCGGCTACGGGCGGCTGCTGATGGTGAAGGTGGCCGTCGCGGCGGTCGCGGTCGCCATCGCCTGCTGGAACCGGTTCGCCCTCGTGCCGCGCCTCCAGGACGCGTCCCGTCGCCGGGAGCGGCGCGCCGGCGCCGGGCTGCTCGGCCGCACGACCGCGGCGGAGGCGGGCGTGCTGGTCGCCGTGCTGCTCGTGACGGGGTTCCTGGTCGACCGCAGCCCCGAGCGGGAGCCCGAGGTGCCGGTCGTGGCGACGGAGCCGGTCGTCGACACCACCCGGGTCGGCGACATCGAGGTCCGCGCGACCCTGGCGCCACCGACCACCGGTCCGGTGACGATCACCGTCGAGCTGCTCGACGCCGACGGGCAGCCGACCGAGGGCTGGTCCGCGCCTTCACTGCGCCTCTCCGACGGCGCGGAGCTGGACCTCGGCGACCTGCCGGCCACCTCGCGCGGCCCCGGCGTCTACTCGGCGCCCGCGGTGCTGCCCTCCGGAGGCGAGTGGCGCCTGCAGGTGTCGCTGCCGCTGAGCGAGTTCGAGCGCCCGGTGACCGTGCTGGAGCTGCCCGTTCCCTGAACGACCCCGGACATGCAGGTGGCACCCGAGCCATCGAGAGTCTCGGGTGCCACCGCTGACACGTGAACCATGGCTACCAGGCGTGCATCATCTATTGCTGCCCCGGAAGTCTTCCGAAGGATCAGCGCCCTGTTAGGAAGGGTGGATCGCCGCGTGGGTACCGGGATCACGTGCTGCTCTTGAGTTCTTGATGTCCTTTGTACGCCGCTGGACGGCCACCTTCAAGGCTTGTCTTTTACCTTGATCCGGGGAACGCTGGCCGGTTGGGACCACCTTTCACCTGGCCACCTTCCACTGACCGCGTCCAGCACTCGACGGCGCGGGTCAGGGCGTACCTCGGCCGCGCCCGCAGCGCCGTCCTCAGGCGCTCAGCGCACGCTTGCGGGCGCCGATCCACACGGCGGCACCGACCGCCACGACGCCACCGACGGCGATCGCGGCGAGCGTGGGCTTCGGCGGCGGCAGGTGCAGCCGGGACTGCAGCTCGACCGGCCGGTTGAAGACCAGGACCGGCCAGCCACGGGCCTCGGCGACCTTGCGCAGCTCCTTGTCCGGGTTGACCGCGTGCGGGAACCCGACGGCCTCGAGCATCGGCACGTCGGTGACCGAGTCGGAGTAGCCGTAGGAGCGCTCGAGGTCGTAGCCGACCGTCTCCGCGAGGTCGCGGATCGCGTTCGCCTTCTCCTCGGCGTAGGCGTAGTAGTCGATCTCGCCGGTGTAGCGGCCGTCCTCGACCGCGAGCCGGGTGGCCACGACCCGGTCCGCACCGAGCAGCTCACCGATCGGCTCGACGACCTCGCTGCCTGAGGTGGAGACGATGACGACGTCGCGGCCGGCGGCGTGGTGCTCCTCGATGAGGCGCACCGCCTCGTCGTACACGAGCGGGTCGACGATGTTGTGCAACGTGTCGGCAACGATCTCGCGGACCGTGGCGACGTCCCAGCCCGCGCACAGCTGCGACATGAACTGCCGCATCTTCTCGACCTGGTCGTGGTCGGCCCCGCCGACCATGAAGACGAACTGGGCGTACGCCGAGCGGAGCACCGCCCGGCGCGAGATGAGGCCGCCGGCCTGGAACGGCTTGCTGAACGCGAGCACGCTCGACTTGGCGATGATCGTCTTGTCGAGGTCGAAGAACGCCGCTGTGGGCGCCGCACCCGGTCGGGCCATGCAGTCATCGTAGGTCTCAGGCGTCACCGGATCGGCCACCCCGCGTCCACAGCGGGTTGCCGAGCCGGGGTTGTCCACCGCCCGGTGCTGCGCCGGCATGCCGGTGTCGGCCCGCGGCGACAACCTCGTCATGACCCGAAACGACCCGACCGTCCGCCGGCCCGCGCCGGCCGACGCCCCCGTCCTGGTGGTGACCGCCGATGAGCACCTGCTGGCCACACTGCTGCCGCTCGCCGCCGCGGCCGACGTGGCGCCCACCGTCGCCCGCGACCCGCTCAGCGCGCTGCGTGCCTGGGCCCGGGCCCCCGTCGTCCTGGTCGGTGCGGACCTCGCCGAGGAGATGGTGCGCCACGCGCCGGAGCCACGGGCGCACTGCTTCGTGGTCACGACAGGTCCGGCACCGCACGAGCTGTTCCGCACCACCCTGCGCCTTGGCGGGGAGCAGGTCGTCGAGCTGCCGGGTTCGTCGGCGTGGTTCGTCGAGCTGCTCGCCGACCTGACCGAGCGGCAACCCGGCCGCGCCCGCGTCGTGGGCGTCATCGGCGGCACCGGGGGTGCGGGCACCACCACCTTCGCCTGTGCGCTCGGCCAGTGGGCGGCACGCTCGGCGCCGGCGGTGGTGATCGACTGCGACCCGCAGGGTCCCGGGCTGGACCGGATGCTCGGCGTCGAGCGACGTGAGGGCTTCCGCTGGGATGCGCTGTGCCAGACCACCGGGCGGCTCTCTGCGCGGGCGCTGCGCGAGGCACTCCCGCACACCGGCCAGCTCGGCGTGCTGTCGTGGTACGTCGACGGGCGGGTCCAGAGCCTGCAGGCGTTCGCCGTCCGTGAGGCCCTGTCGGCCGCCCGCCGCGGGCACGCGGTGGTGGTCGTCGACCTCCCCCGCTCGCCCGACGCGCTGGTCGACGAGGTGGCCGCCCGCTGCGACCAGCTGCTGGTGATGACCGTCGGCAGCGTCGTCGGTGTGGCCGGCGCGGCCCGGATGCGGGCTCGCTTCGCGGACCACCCGGACATCGGGGCCGTGCTGCGCGGTGAGGCCTTCTCGGTCACCGACGTGCAGCGTGCCGCCGGGCTGCCGGTGCTGGCGCAGATGCGTGACCAGCGCGGGCTCGCCGAGGCGGTCGACCTGGGGCTCGGCCCGTTGCGGACCTTCCGCGGCCCGCTGGCCCGGGCCGTGGCGCGGGTGCTCGGCGACGTGCCCGACCCGCAGGCCGGTGCGGGGGAGGCGGCATGACCCGCGACGGCAGCAGCGCCACCGGGAGCCCCGGTGAGGTCGCGGTCCTGGTCGAGGAGGTCCGGAGACGGCTGGCTGCGGAGCCGGGGGCGCTGACGCCGCACCGGGTCGCCGACGCGCTCCGCTCGGCCGGTCGCCCGGTCGGCGACGCGACCGTGCTCGCGGTCTACGAGTGGCTACGTCGCGAGGTCCTCGGTGCCGGGGCGTTGGAACCGCTGCTCGGCCTGCCCGGGGTCACCGACGTGCTGGTCAACGGCCCCGGCCCGGTGCGGATCGACCGCGGGCTCGGCCTGGAGGAGACCGACGTCGTGATCGGCTCCGAGGACGAGTGCCGGCGCCTGGCCCAGCGGCTGGTCGCCAGCGGCGGGCGCCGGATCGACGACGCCGCCCCGTGGGCCGACGTACGCCTGCCCGACGGCACACGGTGCCACGCCGTGCTGGCGCCGATCGCCCAGCCGGGCACGGCGATCTCGCTGCGGGTGCCGCGCCGCGGCGGGTTCACCCTCGCGGAGCTGCACGCCGCCGGTGCCGTCACCGAGGAGGGCCTCGACCTGCTCCGCCAGGTGGTCACGCGGCGGCTCGCCTTCCTGGTCTCCGGCGGCACCGGCACCGGCAAGACCACCTTGCTCTCGGCGCTGCTCGGGACGGTGGACCCCCACGAGCGGATCGTGGTCGTCGAGGACGCTGCGGAGCTGCGTCCCGACCACCCGCAGGTCGTCGGCCTCGAGTCGCGACCGGCGAACCTGGAGGGTGCCGGCGCCGTCCCGCTGCGCGACCTCGTGCGGCAGGCCCTGCGGATGCGACCCGACCGGCTCGTGGTCGGGGAGGTGCGTGACACCAGCGTCGTCGACCTGATGGCCGCGATGAACACCGGGCACGAGGGTGGCTGCGGCACCCTGCACGCCAACTCCGCGACCGACGTCCCCGCCCGTGTGGAGGCCCTCGCCCTGACGGCCGGCCTCGGCCGGGACGCGGCGCACAGCCAGCTCGCCTCGGCGCTCGACGTCGTCCTCCACCTCGAGCGGGACCGCGCCACCGGTCGGCGCCGGCTCGGCGAGGTCGCCGTGCTGGAGCGGCAGGACTCCGGCCGGGTCGAGACCCGGGTGGCGGTCGCGTTCGACGCCGACGGCCGGGTCAGCCGCGGGCCGGGCTCGCGCCGGTTGCTGACCCTGCTCGACGGGCGGCGGGGCCCGTGAGCGCCGGGGTGGCCGTGGCGGTGGCCCTCACCGCGCTCGCCGTGTTCCTCGTGCTCTGGGGGCCGGGGGCGCTCCCCGCGGCCCCGGCCGGCGGTCCCGCCCCGCCGTCGGTACGACGCCTCGGACCCCGCCTCGCCATCCTCGCCGTGGTCGGCGCCGTCGCGGCGTCGTCACCCCGCGCGGGTGTGCTCGCGCTGATCGCCGTCGGCGTCGTCACCGGGGCACTCCGGCTGGTCCGCCGCGCCCGGCAGGCCCGGGTCGCCGCTGCCCACCACTCGCAGGTCGTCGAGCTCTGCGACGCGCTGCAGGCCGAGCTCGCCGCCGGTCAGACCGCCGCCCAGGCCCTCGACCGGGCCGCTGCGGACTGGCCGCTCGTCGGGCCGGCCGCCCGCGCCGCCGCCAGTGGTGGCGACGTCACCGCCTCACTGCGCGAGCTCGCGACCGAGCCCGGCGCCGGGTCCCTGCGCGTCGTCGCCGCCGCCTGGCAGGTCGCCCACCGCACCGGCCACGGCCTCGCGGACGCCCTCGGCCGCGTCGCTGACGACCTCCGTGCCGTCGAGCAGACCCGGCGCGTCGTCGCCGGCGAGCTCGCCTCAGCCCGCGCAACCGCCCGGCTGCTCGCGGTGCTGCCGTTCCTCGCGCTGGCGATGGGTGCTGGCGCCGGTGCCGAGCCGTGGGCGTTCCTGCTCGGCCACCCGGCCGGCCTGGCCTGCCTCGCGGCCGGCCTCGGCCTCGCCTGGGCCGGGCTGGCGTGGGTCGAGGCCATCGCCCGCGGCGTGGACGGCGGCTAGGCCGTGGTCGCCGTCATCGCCGTGCTCGCCGCGACCGCGGTGGCACTCCTCGTCCGGCCGCGTCCGTCCGCCACGCCCCCGGTCGGCGCACCGGCCACACCGGCGCCCGAGCAGCCCGACCCCGACGGCCTGCTGCGGCGCGGCCGCTGGCTGTGGGCTGCGCTCGCCGGTGCCGGTGCGGGCGCCTTCCTCGGCGGCCTGCTGGCGCTGCCGGCCGGGATCGCGACGGGGGCCGTGGTCGGCGTCGTCGCGGGACGGATCGAGCCGACCGTCGTACGCCGTCGGCGTGAGGAGGTACGACGGGACCTGCCCCACGTCGTGTCCCTGCTCGCCGCCGCCCTGCAGTCCGGCGTGGCTGCTGCCGACGCGGTCGAGCTCGTCTGCCGGGCACTGCCCGGGGCGGCCGCCGACCGTCTGGTCCCGGTCGCCGCCCGGCTGCGGCTGGGCGCGGACCCGGCCGTCGTGTGGGCAGCGCTCGGCACCGACCCCGAGCTCGCACCGCTGGGCCGCACCCTCGCCCGGGCGCAGCGCAGCGGTGCGCCGGTCGTCGCCGCCGTGGAGCGCCTCGGCGAGGAGCTGGCCCGCCGCGGCCGGGCCGAGGTCGAGGACCGCGCCCGCGCCGTCGGGGTCCGCGCCGCCGTACCCCTCGGGCTGTGCCTGCTGCCGTCCTTCCTGCTCCTCGGCATCGTGCCGCTGGCCGTCTCGCTCGCGACGACGATCACCCGCTGACCAGGCGTCCCGCCGGTCACGCCGGCGTCCACCTGCAGCGCCGGAGGCTGTGGACGGCGCCCGCCCCTCCACAGCCGGGGCAGCCGACGGACGGGCCCGTCGCCGCCTCCGCGCAGGCTGCTGCACCCGGCCACGCCCGTGGCCACCGACGAAGGGAGAGGACACCATGACCCGCACCATCCGACGGCTCCGCCAGGAGCGCACCGAGCGGGGCGTCACCACCGCGGAGTACGCCGTGGCCACCGCAGCCGGCGCCGGGTTCGCCGGCCTGTTGTTCAAGCTGCTCAGCGGCGGCTTCGGCGACGGCCTGATCAAGACGCTCTTCGAGCACGTGCTGCGGCTGCTCGGCCTGCGATGAGGCGGGCGGAGCGCGGCGAGCGAGGAGCGGCGACAGCCGAGCTGGCCGTCGCGCTCCCGGTGCTCCTCGCCGTCACCGCCGGCCTGGCGTGGCTGCTCGCCGTCGCGATCGGCCAGGTCCGCACCGTCGACGCCGCCCGCGAGACCGCCCGCGCCCTCGCCCGCGGCGACGACCAGGCGGCCGCGGTGGCCGTGGGGGAGCGGGTCGCCCCCGACGGCATCGCGATCACGGTCCGCCGCGAGGGCGACCTGGTCGTCGTCCGTGCCAGCGGCCGGATGGCCGGCCCGGGCGGGCTGTTCTCCGCCATCCCCGGCGCCCGGCTCGACGCAGAGGCCGTCGCCCTCACCGAGGAGGACCAGTGACCACCCCACGACCAGGTCGAGCAGGAGAGCGCGGCGCCGCCACCGTGCTCACCGTCGCCATGGCCGGTCTCCTGCTGCTCGTCGGCGCCGCGGCGGCCGTGGTCGGGGCGATCGTCGCGTCGCACCGATCGGCGCAGTCCGCCGCCGACCTCGCGGCCCTCGCCGGAGCCACCGCGCTCAGCGAGGCAGCGCGAGACCCGTGCGGCGCGGCTGCCGAGGTGGCGACTGCCAACGACGCGCGGCTCGACCGGTGCGTGGTCGAGGGGGACGAGGTGCTGGTGGCCGTCACCGTCGCGGGTCCGCGCTGGCTCGGCCAGGACGAGGATCTCACCGCCGAGGCACGGGCCGGCTCGGTGCGACCGGCGCCGGGTCAGGCGGGCGACGGGGCAGGTGCCCCCGGGTGGGCCCGACCGGTCCACCCAGGTGAGTCAGGTTGACTCACCTCTCGTCCTCGCGCCCGGAGACGTCCTCGCGGCGCCGCTCGGCCTCGGCGGCGTCCAGCTTCTGCGACAGCTCGGAGAGCCGCTTCTGCTCCTTGCGCCGCTTCCAGCCCTGCTTCGCCCCGGTCTTCATGAACCAGATGCCGGCGACCACCATCAGGCCCGAGGCGACGCCGATCAGGAAGAGCACCTCGGGGTCGACGTTGATGCCGATGATCTCCGTGGTCCGCCGGTCCTTCTTGTCGACGTCGTAGTCGCTGCCGAAGACCCCCGCGAGGATGCCGAGGACGCCGACGACGAGCAGGAGCAGCCCGAAGATCACCATGGACGGCAGGCTACGCCGCGGACGGGGCCCCGGCGAGCAACGCGTCGAGGAGGGTGATCGCGCCGCGCTTGTCGAGCGGGTCGTTGCCGTTGCCGCACTTCGGCGACTGGATGCACGACGGGCAGCCGGACGCGCACTCGCAGGCGGCGATCGTCGCCCGGGTCGCGCGCAGCCAGGCGGCTGCCGTGCGGTAGCCGCGCTCGGCGAAGCCGGCCCCGCCGGGGTGGCCGTCGTGCACGAACACCGTCAGCACACCGGTGTCGGGGTGTCGAGCCGTGGACACGCCCCCGATGTCCCAGCGGTCGCAGGTCGCGAAGAGCGGCAGCAGCCCGATCGAGCAGTGCTCGGCGGCGTGCGCGGCGCCGGGCAGGTCGGCGACGTCGAGCGCCGCACGCTCCAGCAGCGGGGCCAGCACGGCGTCCGGCACGGTCCACCAGACCGCGGTCGTGGCCAGGGTGCGGGGCGGGAGGTCCAGCGGCGTCTCGTCGATCACCTCGCCGGTGCGGGCCCGGCGGCGCAGGTACGACGTCACCTTGCTGGTCACCTCAACGTGCCCGAACGACACCCGGCACGGTCCCCAGTCAACGTGTTCCTCCTCGGAGGTGATGGCGATGTCGGTGACCTCGCGGGCCGAGGTGGTGTGGTCGGCCTCCGCGCGGCGCAGCGTCGCGACGTGCTCGTCGAGGTCGAGGTCCTCCACCAGCCAGGTCTCGCCGCGGTGGAGGTAGACGGCGCCGGTGTGCGCCGTGCCGTGGGCGCGGGCGCCGTCGACGGTGCCGACGACGCGACCGGTCGCCGCCTCGACGAGCTGCACCTGCCGGTCGCTGCCGGACCTGATGTCGGCGAGGTCGCAGGCCCGTGAGCGGTCGGTCCAGTACCAGCCCGCCGGCCGGCGGCGCAGCATGCCCTGCTCGACCAGCGAGCCCAGCACCTCGCGGGTGCGGGGCCCGAACAGCTCGAGGTCGGCGGTCGTCACCGGCAGCTCCTGGGCGGCGGCGCACAGGTGCGGTCCGAGGACGTAGGGGTTGTCGGTGTCGAAGACCGTGCCCTCGACCGGACGACCGAGCAGCGCGTCCGGGTGGTGCACGAGGTAGGTGTCGAGCGGGTCGTCGCGGGCCACGAACATGCCCAGCGCGCCTCCGCCGTCGCGGCCGGCCCGACCTACCTGCTGCCAGAACGCCGCCCGGGTGCCGGGGTAGCCGGTCACCAGCACCGCGTCGAGGCCGCTCACGTCGATGCCGAGCTCGAGCGCGTTCGTCGCCGCCATGCCGAGGAGGCGACCGCTGCGCAGCGCGTCCTCGAGCGCCCGCCGCTCCTCGGGAAGGTAGCCGCCACGGTAGGAGTCGATCCGCCCCGCAAGCGACGGGTCGACCTCCGCGACCAGCTCACCGGCGCGCTGCGCCACCGTCTCGACTCCCCGCCGGGACCGCACGAACGCGAGCGTGCGCACGTCGTCGACCACCAGGTCGGCCAGCAGGTCCGCCGTCTCCGCCGTGGCCGGACGCCGCACGGGCGCGCCGTTCTCACCCGTGAACTCGGTCAGCGGCGGCTCCCACATCGCCACCGCCACCTCCCCGCGCGGGGAGCCGTCCGCGGTCACCGTGGTCACGTCGAGCCCGGTCATCCGCCGCGCCGTCACGTCGGGGTCGGCGACCGTCGCCGAGGCGAGGATGAAGGTCGGCGAGGCGCCGTACGACGCGCAGATCCGCCGCAGCCGGCGCAGCACCTGCGCGACGTGCGCACCGAAGACGCCGCGGTAATGGTGGCACTCGTCGACCACCACGAACCGCAGCGTCCGGAAGAACTGGGTCCACCGCTCGTGCCCCGGCAGCAGCGACCGGTGCAGCATGTCGGGGTTCGTCAGCACGTACTCCGCGTGGTCGCGGGTCCACTCCCGCTCCTCCTGCGTGCTGTCGCCGTCGTGGGTCGAGACGCGCACGTCGAGCCCGAGCTCGCGGATTGCCGCCCACTGGTCGTGCGCCAGCGCCTTCGTCGGCGCCAGGTAGAGCACCGACGCGCCACGCTGCCCCCGCGGGCCGCGCGCCGCCCGGATCTCCGAGAGCGTGGGCAACAGGTAGGCCAGCGACTTCCCCGACGCCGTCCCCGTCGACACCACGACGTGCTCGCCCCGGTGCGCCACCTCGGCGACCTCCACCTGGTGTGCCCACGGCCGGACCACCCCGCGCGCGGCGTACGACGCCAGCAGGGTCGGGTCCGTCCACGCCGGCCACTCCGCGGTCACCGCCGGACGGGCCGGCAACCGCTCCAGGTGGGTCAGCCGGTCGGCCCGGCTGGGGAGCGCGGTGAGCCGCTCCAGCACCGCCCCCGGGTCGCGCCGGGCAGGCGCGGGCGCCAGGGAGGAACGGGGCTCGACACTCACCCCTCGATTGTCGCAAGAGGGCCCGACCCGACCCCCGGCGGTGGCACCGGTTCCGGTGTCGGCTGGTGAACCCTTGCCACCGTCCTCGTGCGCGCCCGCGACGGGCATGGTTTGATTGACACCCACGTAGGTGACACATCCCGGGGTGAGTTCGTTGAATCTGACGCTGTCGACGCGCGAGGTCGGTGGTCGCACCGTCGTTGCCGTGGGTGGAGAGATCGACGTCTACACCGCCCCGAAGCTGCGCGACACGATCACCGAGCTCGTCGCTGCCGGGACCTACCACCTCGTCATCGACATGCAGGGCGTCGAGTTCCTCGACTCCACCGGCCTCGGCGTCCTCGTCGGCGGCCTCAAGAAGGTCCGCGCCCACGACGGCTCCCTCGAGCTGGTCTGCAACGCCGACCGCCTGCTCAAGATCTTCAAGATCACCGGTCTCGCCAAGGTCTTCGTCATCCACGAGAGCCCCGAGGCCGCGCTGGCTTGATGGCGCGAGCGTGTCGCCTGTCGAGGGCTGCGCGCAGGCSCTCGCAAGCTCGGCCCGCACTTGCCCTCGACGCGCCTTCGGCGCGGGCGCCACGCTGCCGCGCGCGCAGTTGCCTTGCGTAGGTCCAGCCGCCGCCTGGCGGCAGGCCTTTTGGTTTGCTGCGCCTGACTCCCGGTGGTCCAGGCGCGAGGCCGCCCGCGGCCGAGCCGCCCTCCCGGTGGTTGAGGTGCGAGGCCGCCTGCGGTCGGGCCGCCCTCCCGGTGGTTGAGGCGCGAGGCCGCCTGCGGTCGAGCCGCCCTCCCGGTGGTTGAGGTGCGACGAGCGCCAGCGAGGAGCCTCGAAACCCCCGGGCCCTGATGGCGGACGGTGCCGATGCGACCTACCGGAAATCCGGCGACCCCTCGTCGAAATGCCTGTGACTCGCGTCACAACATCCGTGTGTTCTGCATCACACCGTGCGTAGACTCCGGGCCACGATCTCAGACCTGGGTCTCCGGGACCCGTACCTGAACTCCCCAGGAGGCAGTGCATGCCCCGTCCGTTGCTTGCCGACATCGAAGTCTCCGGGGGCGACCTCGCCCTCGTGGTCGTCGTCGCCGCCATCGCCCTCGTCTCCCTCGCCATGGCTGCGATGTTCCGCGCCGAGGTGCTCCGCGCCGGCGAGGGGACGCCCAACATGCAGCGCATCGCGCAGGCCGTGCAGGAGGGCGCGAGCGCCTACCTGACCCGGCAGTTCCGCACCCTGACGATCTTCGCGGCCATCGCGTTCGTCGTCCTGCTCGCGCTGCCTGCCGACACCGGCGACGCGGGCGGTCTCCAGTCGGAGTGGGCGGTGCGGATCTTCCGCTCGGTCTTCTTCCTGCTCGGCGCCGGGTTCTCCGCGGCGATCGGCTTCCTGGGCATGTCCCTCGCCGTCCGGGCCAACCTGCGCGTCGCCGCGGCGGCCAACGAGCAGGGGCGCGACCCGGCGATGAACATCGGCTTCCGCACCGGCGCGGTGGTCGGCATGGCGACGGTCGGCCTCGGCCTCCTCGGTGCGAGCGTCGTCGTCCTGGTCTTCCAGGACGCCTCGCCCAAGGTGCTGGAGGGCTTCGGCTTCGGCGCCGCACTGCTCGCGATGTTCATGCGCGTCGGCGGCGGCATCTTCACCAAGGCGGCCGACGTGGGCGCCGACCTGGTCGGCAAGGTCGAGCAGAACATCCCCGAGGACGACCCGCGCAACGCGGCGACGATCGCCGACAACGTGGGCGACAACGTCGGTGACTGCGCGGGCATGGCCGCCGACCTCTTCGAGTCGTACGCCGTCACGCTGGTCGCGGCGCTCATCCTCGGCTCGCAGGCGTTCGGTGACAAGGGTCTCGTGTTCCCGCTGATCGTGCCTGCGATCGGTGCACTCGCCGCGATCGCCGGCGTCTACCTCACCAAGCCGCGTCCCGGCGAGGGCGGGCTGACCACGATCAACCGCTCCTTCTACCTCTCCGCCGCGTTCGGGGCGGTCGCCAGCGCGGCAGCGGCCTTCATCTACCTGCCGAGCGAGTGGAGCGACCTGGCGAACGCCAGCGGCGACACCGCCGACCTCGGCCCGGCCGCCTTCGCTGCCGGAGCGGTGGTCATCGGCATCGTCCTCGCGGCCGCGATCCTGGCCCTCACCGGCTACTTCACCGGCACCGAGCACCGCCCGGTCAAGGACGTCGGTGCGACCTCGGTGACCGGCGCCGCCACCGTCATCCTCTCCGGCCTCTCGGTCGGCTTCGAGTCGGCGGTCTACACCGCGATCGTCATCGGCGCCGCCGTCTACGGCGCCGCGCTGCTCGCCGGCGGGGCCACGACCCTGGCGCTCTTCGCGGTCGCGCTGGCCGGCTGCGGCCTGCTGACCACCGTCGGCGTCATCGTCGCGATGGACACATTCGGCCCGGTCTCCGACAACGCCCAGGGCATCGCGGAGATGTCCGGCGACGTCAGCGAGGAGGGCGCGCAGATTCTCACCGAGCTCGACGCCGTCGGCAACACCACCAAGGCGATCACCAAGGGCATCGCGATCGCCACGGCGGTCCTCGCCGCGAGCGCCCTGTTCGCCTCCTACACGCAGTCCGCGTTCGAGTCCTTCCAGGACGCCGTCGACGACGAGAGCGGCCTCGGCTCGCTCGACCTGCTCGGCGACTTCATCGTGTACGACGCCAAGCTGATCGTCGGCGCCCTGCTCGGTGCCGGCGTGGTGTTCCTCTTCTCCGGCCTGGCGATCAACGCCGTCGGCCGCGCCGCGGGTGCGGTCGTGATGGAGGTGCGGCGCCAGTTCCGCGACATCCCCGGGATCATGGAGGGCACCGCGCGCCCGGAGTACGGCCGCGTGGTCGACATCGTCACCCGCGACTCGCTGCGCGAGCTGGCCACCCCGGGCATCCTCGCGATCCTCAGCCCGATCGCCGTCGGCTTCGGCCTGGGCGTCGGACCGCTGGCCGGCTTCCTCGTCGGTGCGATCGCGACCGGCACGCTGATGGCGGTCTTCCTCGCCAACGCCGGTGGCGCCTGGGACAACGCGAAGAAGCTCGTCGAGGACGGCCACCACGGCGGCAAGGGCTCGGAGGCGCACGCAGCGACCGTCATCGGCGACACCGTCGGCGACCCGTTCAAGGACACCGCCGGCCCCGCCATCAACCCGCTGCTCAAGGTGATGAACCTCGTGTCGCTGCTCATCGTCGGCGCGGTCATCAGCCTCACCTACGGCGAGAACGAGAACGACGTGGTCCGCATCCTCATCGCCCTCGCGGCCGCCGCCGGCATCTTCGCTGCGGTGTTCATCTCCAAGCAGCGCTCGTCCGCGATCAGCGACGAGGCCCCCGAGCCCGTCGCACTCGACAAGGGCTGACCGGGCCCGTGGCCCGCCCTCTCGGGAAGAGCTGGCACACCATCGCCGCGCTGGCGGTGGCCCTCGTGGTCGCCGCCAGCGCGGCGCTGGCCGTCCCGGCCGCTGCTGACGCCCCCTCCCGGCGGCCGGCCGCCCACGTCGGCGCCAGCGCCACGGGGCCTGCCGCGGCCCCGGGCGACGTCGTCACCCGCACCCGCCTGGTCGGCCGATCCGTGCGCGGACGCGCGATCCGCGCCTACTACCGCGGGTCGCCCAGGGCCCAGCGGGTGCTCGTCGTCCTCGGCCAGATGCACGGTGACGAGCCCGCAGGCCGGGCCACCGCCACCTGGATCAAGAACAACGTCCGCCCGCTCGCCGGCACCGGCATCTGGGTCGTCCCGACGATGAACCCCGACGGCCACGCGCGGCACACCCGCCAGAACGCCCGCGGCGTCGACCTCAACCGCAACTGGCCCACCAACGGCTGGCGGCGCACCAGCCGGGGCCGCTACTACAGCGGGCCGCGCCGAGCCAGCGAGCCGGAGACCCGCGCCATGATGCGCTTCCTGGCCGACGTGAAGCCCGCCTACATCGCCTCGATCCACCAGCCGCTGCGCGCGGTCGGCCGCAGCAGCAAGGCGCCGGCGTGGCAGGTCCGGCTCGCCCGGCAGCTGCGCCTCCCGCGTCGCTGGCTCGGTGTCGGCAACCCCTCCGGCACGGTCTCGCCCACCCTCACCGGCTGGTACAACCGCCGCTACGCCGGCGTCGCCATCACCATCGAGTACAGCCCGCGCCCCTCGAAGCGCTACCGCACGATCGTCGCCGGGCGCGGCATCACCCGGGCGACCCGCGTCCGCTGACGGCACCGGCTGCGGGCCGACTAGCGTGGTCCCGTGCTGCCCGTCGCCCTTGCCGCCCCGCTCCGCGAAGCCCTCGTCGCCGCCGACTTCACCTACGACGCCGTCAGCGATCTGCTCGGCCCGCAGGCGCACGAGGCGCTGGCGCGCAACGAGACCACCCCCGGCCTGCGTCGTACGACGGACGGCAGCCCGCTGGCCACCCTGGTCCGGCTGTTCCTGCTCCAGACCTCCGTGCCCGTCGCGGACGCCGAGCGTGCCCTGCCGGGGCTGGTCGACCGGCTCGCCAACGCCGGCGCGCTGGTGCAGTCCGTCGGCGAGGTCGCGGCGCGGCTCGACGTGCGGCCCTATGCGACCGACGAGGGCGACCTGTGGGTCGTCAGCGACCTGACGCCCGGCCTGGACGGCGTGCCCACCCGGGTCACCGGCGACTACGTGCTCGGCATCAGCCCGGCGTCCTCGAGCCTGGCCCAGCTCACCCTGCGCCACGACGTCGGGACGGCCCTCGACCTCGGCACCGGCTGCGGCGTGCAGGCGCTGCACCTGGCCACCCACAGCGACCGGGTGGTGGCGACCGACGTCAACCAGCGTGCGCTCGCGATCGCCCGCTTCAACGCCGCCCTCAACGACGTCGACGACAAGGTCGACGTCCGCGACGGCTCGTTCTTCGCGCCGGTCGAGGGCGAGCGGTTCGACCTGATCGCCACCAACCCGCCGTTCGTCATCTCCCCGGCCACGGGGGAGCGGCTGGTCTACCGCGACTCCGGCCTGCCCGGCGACCAGGTCGTCGAGCACATCGTCCGCACCGCGCCCGACCACCTCACCGACGGCGGCTGGTGCCAGGTCCTCGCGAACTGGGTGATCGAGCGCGACCGCCCGTGGGACGAGCGCCTCGCCACCTGGCTGCCCGACGACTGCGACGCGCTGGTCGTGCAGCGCGAGGTGCTCGACCCCGCGTCGTACGTCGAGCTCTGGCTCAAGGACTCCGGCCACCACCCCGCGACCGGCGGCGACCCGGCGGCGTACTCGCACCGCTACGACACCTGGCTGTCGTGGCTGGAGGAGCAGGGCGTCGGCGGGATCGGCTTCGGCTGGATCAACCTGCACCGCACCGGCGGCACCACCCGCGACCTCCTCGAGTGGCCGTACGACGTCGAGCAGCCGATCGCGCCCGCGATCGCCGGCTGGGCCGAGTCGGCCGCCGCGGCCCGCACCGTCGGGCCGGACAGCCACCTCGTGCTCCGCTCCGACGTGGTGCAGGAGACCACCGGGGCCGTCGGCGCCGAGGACCCCTCCACGATCGTGATCCGCCAGCAGCGCGGCTTCCGGCGCGCCCGCCAGGTCGACACCGTCACCGCCGCCGTCGTGGGTGCCTGCGACGGCGACCTCCCGCTGGGTCCGCTCGTCGACGCCGTCGGCCAGCTGCTCGAGCGCGACGCCGCCAGCCTGCGCGAGGTCTACCTGCCCGAGCTGACCGAGCTGGTGGCCGAGGGCTTCCTCGAGCCGGCGGGGVCTCCGCGAGCCGGGGAGTAGGACCGCCCCGCGTCGGGCAGACTGTCCCCCGTGACGAACGCAGGCTGGTACCCCGACCCCGCTGGCGCGCCCGACACCTATCGCTACTGGGACGGTCAGGCGTGGAGCCAGATGACCACGACCACCCCGCCGGGTGGCGGCGCCCCGCAGCCCCCGCAAGCACCGCAGGCCCCGCAGGGCCAGCAGCCGCCCCAGCAGCCGCCCCACCAGCCGGGCGCCCCGTCGGACCCCGCGTCGGCACAGACCGTCTACGGCGCCGTCCCCCCGGCCACCCCGCCCGGCGGCTACGGCCAGCCCGGCCAGCCCGGCCAACCCGGACAGCCCCAGGGTGGCTACGGCCAGCAGGGCTACGACCCGCAGGGCGGCTACGGCCAGGGCGGCGGCTACGGCCAGCCCCCGGGCGGCTACGGCCAGCAGCAGTGGAGCCCGACCCCGCAGCCCGGCAGCGGAGGCGGTGGCAACGGCAAGGTCATCGGCATCGTCATCGCCGCCGTCGTGGCGCTGGTGCTGATCGGCATCGGTGGGTTCTTCGGCGTCCGTGCCCTCACCGGTGACGACGACCCGAAGAGGACCAAGGCCTCCGACGGCCCGACCTCCGGGGCCACCGACGGCAGTGACGCGACCGCGAAGGGCACCGACCCCACCGACCAGCCCTCCAGCACCGTCCGTCCGACCGGCATCCAGTGCACCGGCGGCAGCCCCGAGCCCGCCAAGCCGCCGGCCACGACCGCGAAGGCCATCCGTGGCGGCGGCCTGACCGTCCCCGTCCTGCCCGGCTACGAGGCGGACCCCGGCTACGCCGCCGCGCACTCCTTCGCGGACGGGGTGCAGGTGCAGTTCTCCATCGTCATCGAGGACAAGTGGATCTCCGAGTACGCCGTCGGTGCGCTCTCGAAGGCCAACGACTTCGACGACCCGGAGACCGCCGCCGAGATCGTCATGCAGTGCCTCACCGCCAGTGACGCCTTCTACCAGGGCTTCACCGGCCGCACCGACCTCAAGCGCGAGGAGGTCACCGTGGGCGGCAAGCCCGGCTACCGGATCACCTCCGAGATCCGCGTCTCCGACCCCGAGGTCACCGTCGGCGGCGACCAGACCACCGTGATCGTGGTCGACACCGGCAGTGCCGACTCCCTCGGCCTCTTCCTCGGCGTCATCCCGCTCGGCGACCCCGACAAGGAGACCCAGCTGGAGGAGACGATCGAGGCGATCAAGGTCCGCTGAGCGCCTCCTCCGGGGTGCCGCCCGGCTGCCCATCGTGGAGTCCGGGGGACGGGGAACTGGACAGCACGCGCTACCGTGATCGGCCGTAGCAGTGCTTCGTCCCAGTAGAGCCAGGTAGAGAAGGTCCCCCGTGGCACACAAGTTGGTGATCGTCGAGTCGCCGGCCAAGGCCCGCACCATCGGCGGGTACCTCGGCGACGGCTTCGTCGTCGAGTCCTCCATCGGCCACATCCGTGACCTCCCGAACAACGCCGCCGACACCCCGGCCAAGATCAAGGACAAGCCGTGGGGGCGCCTGGCCATCGACGTCGAGAACGGCTTCGAGCCCTACTACGTCGTCCCGCGGGACAAGAAGAGCCACATCTCCAAGCTCAAGCAGCTGCTCAAGGACGCCGACGAGCTCTACCTCGCCACCGATGAGGACCGCGAGGGAGAGGCCATCGCCTGGCACCTGCTCGACGAGCTGAAGCCGAAGGGCATCCCGGTCCGGCGGATGGTCTTCCACGAGATCACCAAGGCCGCCATCCAGGAGGCCGCCGCCAACCCGCGCGAGCTCGACATGGACCTCGTCGAGGCCCAGGAGACCCGCCGCATCCTCGACCGCCTCTACGGCTACGAGGTCTCGCCGGTGCTGTGGCGCAAGGTGATGTCCGGCCTCTCGGCCGGGCGCGTCCAGTCGGTCGCCACCCGCCTCGTGGTCGACCGGGAGAAGGAGCGGATGGCCTTCAAGGCCGCGTCCTACTGGGACCTCGAGGGCACCTTCGACGCCGGCTCGAAGCACGACCAGCGGATGTTCCCCGCCAAGCTGCACACCATCGACGGCACCCGCGTCGCCAGCGGCAGCAACTTCGGCCAGGACGGCCAGCTCAAGGCCAGGGCCGACGTCGTCCACCTCGACAAGCGGCGTGCCGAGGACCTCGTCAGCGCGCTCGCCGACACGACGTACGACGTGCGCTCGGTCGAGGCCAAGCCGTACCGGCGCTCGCCGTACGCCCCCTTCCGCACCACGACGTTGCAGCAGGAGGCCAGCCGCAAGCTCGGCATGAGCGCGTCGGTGACGATGTCGGTCGCGCAGCGGCTCTACGAGAACGGCTTCATCACCTACATGCGTACCGACAGCACCACGCTGTCCGGCAGCGCGATCGGGGCGGCCCGCGCCCAGGTGCAGGAGCTGTACGGCGCCGAGTACCTCCCCGACGCGCCGCGCACCTACGCCAGCAAGGTGAAGAACGCCCAGGAGGCGCACGAGGCGATCCGCCCGGCCGGCGACACCTTCCGCACCCCGGCGCAGACCGGGCTCACCGGCGACCAGTTCCGGCTCTACGAGCTCATCTGGATGCGCACCGTCGCCTCGCAGATGAAGGACGCCGTCGGCCAGTCGGTCACCATCCGCCTCGGCGGCGCTGCCGCGACCGGCGAGGACGTGGTCTTCTCCGCGTCGGGCCGCGTGATCACCTTCCACGGCTTTCTCAAGGCCTACGTCGAGGGCACCGACGACTCGGCGGCCGCGAAGGACGACCAGGAGACCCGGCTGCCCAACCTGCAGCAGGGCGACCGCGTCTCGGCCGCGTCGCTGTCCGCCAACGGGCACGAGACCAAGCCGCCGTCGCGCTACACCGAGGCCACGCTGATCAAGGAGCTCGAGGAGCGGGAGATCGGCCGCCCCTCGACGTACGCCTCGATCATCGGCACGATCCTCAACCGCGGCTACGTCTACAAGAAGGGCACCGCGCTGGTGCCGGCCTGGATCGCGTTCTCCGTGGTCCGGCTGCTCACCGAGCACTTCACGCGGCTCATCGACTACGACTTCACCGCTGGCATGGAAACCGTCCTCGACGACATCGCGCGCGGCGAGAAGGAGCGGGTCAACGAGCTCAGCGAGTTCTACTACGGCTCCGACCGGGTCGCCGGCCTGCAGCGCCTGGTCACCGAGCTCGGCGACATCGACGCCAAGGAGCTCGCCACCTTCCCGGTCGGCTCCGAGGAGGACGGCATCCACCTGCGGGTCGGCAAGTACGGCCCGTACCTGGAGGGTCCCGGCGACGACGGCGCGCCGTTCGCGAAGCGCGCCAACGTCCCGGACGACCTGCCGCCCGACGAGCTGACGGTCGAGAAGGCCAGGGAGCTGCTCGCCAACCCCGCCGGCGAGGAGATCGACCTCGGTGTCCACCCGGAGACCGGCCTGCAGGTCGTGGCGAAGAACGGCCGCTTCGGCCCCTACGTCACCGAGCTGCTGCCCGAGGACGCCCCGAAGAGCGCGAGGCCGCGCACCGGCTCGCTGTTCAAGTCGATGTCCCTCGACACCGTCACCCTCGACGACGCGGTCAAGCTGCTCTCGCTGCCCCGCACCGTCGGCACCGCCGAGGACGGCGAGGAGATCACCGCGCAGAACGGCCGCTACGGGCCGTACCTGAAGAAGGGCTCCGACTCCCGCTCGCTCACCAGCGAGGACCAGATCTTCACGATCTCCCTCGACGAGGCGCTCAAGATCTACAGCCAGCCCAAGCAGCGCGGCCGCGCCGCCGCGGCCCCGCCGCTCAAGGAGCTCGGCAACGACCCGGTCTCCGGGCAGCCGGTGGTCGTCAAGGCCGGCCGCTTCGGCGAGTACGTCACCGACGGCGAGTACAACGCCACCCTTCGCAAGGACGACTCGGTCGAGTCGATCACGATCGAGCGCGCCGCCGAGCTGCTCGCCGAGCGCCGCGCCAAGGGCCCGGCGAAGAAGGCCGCCAAGAAGGGCGCGAAGAAGACCGCGGCCAAGAAGTCGGCGGCCAAGAAGACGACGGCGAAGAAGACCGCCAAGAAGACGACGGCCAAGAAGACCACCGCGAAGAAGGCGGCGGCGAAGAAGTCGTGACGCGGGTGCAGGAATCCCCGGCTGACCGGGGATTCCTGCGCTTGTCGACGGTTGCAACGGCCGACAAGCGCAAGGAAACGTCACCAGGTCCGCCCCCGCGGACCCACCCGCGACAACGGTCGGTGCCGTCTCGTAGGTTCTCCCCGTGACCGCCTCCGCGCCCAGCCCCCGGTACGCCGACACCGGTGTGTTCATCTGCTTCGAGGGCGGCGAGGGCGGCGGCAAGTCGACCCAGTCCCGACGGCTGCGCGACGCGCTGGAGGCCGACGGCTACCGCGTGCTGCTGACCTTCGAGCCCGGCGACACCCCGGTCGGCAAGGAGCTGCGCCGCATCGTGCTCAGCCCGGAGACCGGTGCGCTCGCCCACAAGACCGAGTTCCTGCTCTACCTCGCCGACAAGTCCGAGCACGTCGAGACCGTCGTGCAGCCCGCGCTGGAGCGCGGCGAGGTCGTGATCACCGACCGGTACGTCGACTCGACCCTCGCCTACCAGGGCGCCGGCCGGGCACTGGACGGCGGCGAGCTCGCCGAGGTCGCCGCGTGGGCGACCGGCGGGCTGCGCCCGCACCTCACCGTCGTCCTCGACCTCGAGCCCGAGGCCGGGCTGGGCCGCTTCGAGGGTCGCGACCGGATCGAGGGCGAGTCCCTGGAGTTCCACCAGCGGGTGCGACAGTCCTTCCTCGACCTCGCGGCCCGCGACCCCGAGCACTACCTGGTCCTCGACGCCCGCGGCACGATCGAGGACCTCGCGGCGGCGATCACCGAGCGCGTCGTGCCGCTGCTGGGGCGGGCGGTGCGCGGATGACGGCCGGTGTCTGGGGCACCCTCGTCGGGCAGCGGTCGACCGTCGACGTGCTGCGGACGGCCGTCTCCGGCCAGGGCATGACCCACGCGTGGCTGTTCACCGGCCCGCCGGGATCGGGTCGCAGCAACGCGGCGATCGCGTTCGCGGCTGCGCTGCAGTGCCCCCAGGGCGGCGTCGGCCCCGACTGCCCCGACGGCTGCCACGCCTGCCACACCGTCCTCGCCGGGTCGCACGCCGACGTCGCGGTGATCCGGACCGAGAAGCTCTCGATCGGCGTCGACGAGGTCCGCGAGCTCGTGCGCCGTGCCTCGCTGAGCCCGATGGGCGACCGCTGGCAGATCCTCGTCGTCGAGGACGCCGACCGGCTCACCGAGCAGGCGTGCAACGCGCTGCTCAAGGCGATCGAGGAGCCCAACGGCCGCACCATCTGGATGCTGTGCGCGCCGACCGTCGAGGACGTGCTGCCCACGATCCGGTCCCGCTGCCGCCTGGTCACCCTCTCCACGCCGACCACGCCGGAGGTCACCGCGTTCCTCGTGGCGCGCGGCGTCGAGGAGCGGCTGGCGTCGTACGCCGCCCGGGCGAGCCAGGGCCACATCGGCCGGGCGCGGGCGCTCGCGTTCGACGAGGCGGTGCGCAACCGGCGCCAGGAGGTCGTGGGGATGCCGGCCCGGCTCACGTCGCTGGGGCGCTGCATGGACGCCGCCACACGGCTCGCCTCCACCGCCAAGGAGGAGGCCGACGCGATCACCGCCGAGCTCGACGCGCGGGAGAAGGGCGACCTCGACTCGGCGTACGGCGTCGTCGAGCGCGGCCGCCGTCCGCGGGAGTACGGTCCCGCCCTCGCGGCGCTGGAGAAGGCGCAGCGCACCCGCGCCAAGCGGCGCCACCTCGACGTGGTCGACCGCGGGCTGACCGACCTGGTGTCGGTCTACCGCGACGCGATCGCGCTGGCCACCGGTGCCCCCGGCGCGCTGGTCAACGAGGAGATCCGCGACCAGGTCGAGCAGATCGCGCAGAGCACCTCGCCGGAGCTGAACCTGCGCCGGATCGGGTGGATCTTCGAGGCCCGCGAGCAGATGCTCGAGTTCAACGTGCCCGTCGCCTTGGCGCTGGAGTCCATGATGGTGGCACTCAAGGCGCCGGAGCGCTGAGCCCGTCGCCGGACGGGTGGAGACGAAGGGAAGTGCTCGGGTGAGCAAGAAGCTGATCGTTGCCGTGGCTGTCGTGTGGGCGCTCGTGCTCGCGGGAGGCATCGGCATCGGTGTCGTCCTGCTGACCGGCGACGACGACGGAGGTGGCTCCGACCGCAAGGCCGGCAGCACCGACGGACCGGGCACGGACGGGTCGGAGCCGAGCGGGCGCAAGACGCTCGAGGACTTCTACGACCAGGAGATCACCTGGAACGGCTGCGGCAGCAACGAGTGCGGCACGCTCGAGGTCCCCATCGACTACCAGGAGCCCGCCGGCGGCACGATCCGGATCGCGCTCGAGCGCCGCAAGGCCAGTGGCGACCGGCTCGGCTCGCTCGTGGTCAACCCGGGTGGCCCGGGCGCCGGGGGCACCTACCTCGCCGAGCAGGCCGACGCCTACTTCGCCCCCGCGCTGCTGGAGCGCTACGACATCGTCGGCTTCGACCCGCGCGGCACCGGCGAGTCCTCCCCGGTCGACTGCCTCACCGACGACGAGCTCGACGAATGGATCGCCGCGGACCCCGACCCCGACACCCCGGAGGAGGTCGCGGAGGGTCAGGAGGGCTCCGAGGAGTTCTGGAAGGGCTGCGAGGCCAAGTCCGGTGACGTCGCCGCCCACGTCAGCACGGTCGAGGCCGCGCGTGACATGGACGTGCTGCGGGCCGCGCTCGGCGAGGACGAGCTCGACTACCTCGGCTTCTCCTACGGCACCCGCCTCGGCGCGACCTACGCCGAGCTCTACCCCGACAAGACCGGCCGGCTCGTGCTCGACGGCGCCGTCGACCCGTCCCTGTCGGCCCGGGACGGCTCGCTCAGCCAGGCCGGGGGCTTCGAGACCGCGCTGCGCTCGTACGTCGCTGACTGCGTCGAGGGCGGCGACTGCTTCCTCGGCTCCTCGGTCGAGGAGGGCGTCGCCACGATCAAGGACCTCGTCGACTCCATCGACAAGGAGCCGCTGCCCACCAGCGACACGGAGGGGCGCGAGCTCACCGTCGGCCTGGCGTTCTACGGCCTGATCACCCCGCTCTACAGCGAGGACAACTGGGTGCTGCTCGACCAGGCGCTGCGTGAGGCGCTGGAGGGCACCGGCACGACGCTGCTGCGGCTCTCGGACTTCTACGGCTCCCGCGAGGGCGGCCGCTACACCGACAACAGCCTCGAGGCGATCTCGGTCATCAACTGCCTCGACGACCCGTGGTCGATCACCGTGGACGAGGTGCCGGACAACTTCGCCGACTTCGAGAAGGCCTCGCCGACCTTCGGCCGCGTCTTCGCGTGGGGCCTGACCTCCTGCAACGGCATCCCCTTCTCCGCGACCGACGAGCCCGACCTCGAGATCGACGGCTCGGGCGCCGCGCCGATCGTCGTCCTCGGCACGACGCGCGACCCGGCGACGCCCTACGAGGAGGCCGTCGCCATGGCCGAGCAGCTGGAGTCCGGCGTGCTGGTCAGCCGCGACGGCGACGGGCACACCGCCTACAACAAGGGCAACAGCTGCATCGACGACGCCGTGCACGGCTACCTGATCGACGGCAAGGTGCCCGACGACGGCCTGAAGTGCTGACCAGCCGCTGACCAGCCGTTGACCGGCCCCTGACCAGCCGCGGCCGCTCGGTCAGGCCGGCGGGATGATCGCCTGGATCCGCTGCGTGGCCAGCTCGATCATCAGCCGCGCCGCGGGGGAGAGGGTTGCCCCGGCGCGGTGCACGATCGCCAGCGTGTCGTAGACCCGCGGCCGCAGCGGCACCCAGCCCGCTTTCGGGGCGAGGCGAGGGAGCAGCTGCACGGCCACGCCCTTCTGGGTCACCGAGTCGGCGAGGCCGCGACCGACCAGCTCGACCGCGGTCTCGACGTCCTCGACCTCGATGCGGGTCTTGGGGTTGAGGCCCGCCTCGTGCAGCATCCGGCGCAGCACGATCCGTGCCGAGTCGACGTCGCGGTAGGTGCTCTCCGGCATGACCAGCGTCGCGTCGGCCAGCCGCTTCGCCGTCACGGGCGCCTTCAGCCGCTCGGGGTCGGCGGAGATGTAGACCAGCTCGTCGCGGGCGATCGGCGTCACCGCCATGCCCTCGCTGGCCAGCCCGGCCACGGCGATCATCGCCGCCTCCAGCCGCCCGCGGCGCAGGTCCTCCTGCACGTCGCGCGAGTGCCGCCCGACCAGCTCGACCCGGACCCCGGGGTAGCGCTCCAGCACGTCGGCGACGAGCCCGGCGCCGCCGTACAGCCGCGCGACGCCGAACATGCCGAACCGGATCGTCCCGGTCTCGAAGCTCTTGATGCTGGTCACCGCCCGCTGCGCGTCGTCCGCGGCGGCCAGCACCTTCTCGGCGTGCGGCCGGAAGGTGTCCGCCGCGGTGGTGGGTACGACGCCGCGCCCCACCCGCCGGAACAGCGGGACGCCGAGCGACTTCTCGAGGTTGCGGATCTGCTCCGACACCGACGGCTGCGCGTAGCCGAGCTCCTCCGCCGCGCGGGTCAGCGACCGGTGCTCGTAGGCCGCCAGGAAGCAGGTGAGCTGGTGCAGCGACAACATCGTGGGACCCCCGTCACATGCATAGGCATCACCTATGGATCAGAATGGAAAGAGAGGCTACCCCTTGACTCTTGCGCGGCCCACCATGGAAGGGAAGGAGGCCCCCATGTTCACCCACCACTGCACCGCCTGCGGTCGCCGCGAGCTCATCTTCCCCAGCCAGGTCGTCGGCCTGGAGAACACCGACCAGGGCATCGTCGTCCGCTTCGCCTGCTGGTGCGACGCCGAGCAGACCCTGCTGACCGGCGCCGACGTCCCGGCCCCGGCCACCCCCGCCGTCGCCGCCTGACCCACCCCCGCCCACCGGGGTTGGGGTGGATTCGCCCCCGGCCGACCCCGCTCGGTATGCTTCCGCGGTCGCCGACGCTTGCGTCGACGTACGCCGCCTTAGCTCAGTCGGTAGAGCGAATCACTCGTAATGATTAGGTCGTCGGTTCGATTCCGACAGGCGGCTCCGACGACAGTGGCTCTGGCCAGCAGAAATGCTGGTCAGAGCCACTGTACGTTATGGGGCCCGAAGGCCCGATTGACACGTTTGTGACACGTTTGGGGCGATCTCGAACGAGCCGCAACGGCCGATCTCACCCCGAAACGTGCCAGATTGCGCCGTTCGGTCCGTGAGCTCGGGGGCCGTTCGTCGCCCCGAGTCGCGAACCTGGGTCGCACTCGCTGGAGGTTTCACTCCACGCCCACATCCGAGCAGCGGTCAGCGGCTCCGACACGGCGGAGTCGAAGGCTGTCGAAGCCGTTGCTGCAACCTCGGTGCCGTCGTAACGTGGCCGGCGTCCCCCGAGAATGGGATGCGCCCCTCGGGAGGGCGAGAGACAACGTTGACCCGAGGGGCCACTTCAACGGGCGTGCCGGGCCGCCTCGTCGGCTGCCACCGCAGCGGCCTCGACCTCGGCCTGCCCGAGGTCGGCGCCGGCCGCGAGGAGGAAGTCGGCGGCCTCGCGGGAGAACGGGCTGCTTCCCGACCGGAACATCGCCATGTGCACGCCCGCGGCGCGGCTCAGCAACTCGACGCGTGTCGTGATCGCATGGAGCTCGCCGACCGCCACCTCGTTGGCTGGCTTCTCGGTGGCAATCCGCCGCGCTGTGCCGTGCAGCCGCGCTACCAGTACCCCGTCCGTCCGCTTGTACCCACCACGCCCGGCCATGGTCGGAGAGTAGGTCTACGCTCCGACACCCTGCTCATCCACGCTGCCCGCCGACCGAAGTACGACACCGCGGCGGAGCCGGTGCGGTGGTCGATCGAGCGACCGGCCTACGACGACCAGGCGCTCGCCGAGATCCGGGCAGAGGCGCCTGAGGGTTGGGTCTTGCTCTGGGTGCGCTCCGAGCGCTGACAAGGTTCCGCGGATAGGAAAGGAGCCCGCGTCAGCTTCACCGCAACGGCGTCGTACGCCGTCACTGCAGGCGGTGGCTCACGCGGGCGCTACTTGAGACGGCGGGCTGCCCGGCGGATGACGGCTAGTCTTCCCGTTGATGGTTTCCGGTGTAGATCCCTCAGCTCTGCGAGCCGCGCGGGAGAAGGCGGGTCTGACCCAGCACGAGCTCGCCCGGGTCGTCGGCGCGGCAGGCGGTGAACGGATCTCGCGTTGGGAGCTCGGCACCTCCGTTCCGCGACCTGACTTCCTCGTCAAGCTCGCCAAGGCGCTCGAGATCCCGACGCTTCGGCTGATCCGACTCGATGGCGACGTCGCCGACCTGAGGGCTCTGCGGCTCAAGGCCGGGCTGTCGGTGTCGGCGGTGGCTGCGGCGGCGAAGGTCGCTGTGCCGACCTACTACGCCTGGGAGCAGGGTCGAGGTAGCCACATCCCTGCTGCTGGGTCACTCGAGCCCATGGCGCATGTACTTGGAGAGCCGGTCGACGTGGTCGCCGCAGCCATCGAGGCAGCACAACGGCAACGCCAGAAAGGCCAAGGCTGACGCATCGGTGCCCACCTCGCGCGCAGGTGCTCGATCGGGCCCTTCGCGCTCGCGTTCGTCCACAGGCCCAAAATCGGTGGGCCACAACCGCGTCGATCTGTGGTCCCATTGTCCGACGGGAGCGGGATGCCAACTTCCATCGGGGGGAGTTGGCGGCGCTGCCGTATCCAGTCAGGACTCGGGCAGTGACATCTCGGATTCCGCCACCTGTGGACAACTCCTCCGTCAATAAAACTGCACTAGTCTCATTCTATCGAGTTGGGTGCAGGGTGATCGCCCGAGCCCTTCTCGACACGTAGGTGATCGGGAGACGAGAGGACTCGGGATTCATGTCACTGGACACCGCTCAGACAGCGCCACACGAGGCGCCCAGACCACACGACAAGCCTTCACGAGGCGCGGGCACGAGCGGCAACGTCGCGGTAAGACGTCGCCGGCGCCCGTGGATCTTCGCGCTCTGTGCCGCTCTCGTCGCGGCAGGAGCATTGGGATCGGCCTTCGCCTTCACCTCCGTCAACGACACCCAGGACGTCCTCGTCGTGAGTCGAGACATCAAGCGCGGCGAGACCATCGAGGCAGGGGACCTCGCGGTCGTGCGAGTCGGTGTCGACCCGGCGCTGACACCGGTCCCGGCCAGTCAGAGGGCTGAGCTCGAGGGAAGCCGTGCCGCGGCCGACTTGTGGGCTGGGTCGCTGCTCACGGAGCAGTCCGTCACCGACCAGTTGGTGCCCGGGGAGGGCGAGTCATTGGTGGGCATCAGTCTCACACCTGCCCAGATGCCCTCGGAACCGCTCTACGGAGGCGACGTCGTACGGATCGTGACCACTCCCGGTGACTAGGGTGAGATCAGCGACGAGGAACCGGTGAGCGTCAAGGCAACCGTGGTCGGGGTGAACCGTGTCGACGAGACGGGAGAGACGGTCGTCGACGTCACGGTGCCGCAAGGCGAGGCGGCTGATCTGGCTGCTCGTGCCGCCACCCGACGGGTCGCGCTCGTCATCGACACCAGGGAGCGCCCCACTTCTGCCAGGGGCTCAGGCGCGGGGCTGAGAACGTCCACGTCAACATCCCGCTGCGGGGCCGGGTGGTATGGTCATCAAGCGCGGCCCACTTCTTTCAAAACTTCGTCAAGAAGTACTTTGAACAACTGTTCCCATTTGGAGGAGCTAGGCCACTAAGGCTGGGGGCGCAAATGAACCTCGATGTTCCAGGGCCCAAAGATTTCCCTGTTACGGTTTCCAATATGTATTCAAACGGATGGAAATTCTCAGTGCGCCGCGGGCATCCAGACTGGCCCGGCGGAACCATTTCGTTCCGATTTTTCAAAACATATTACACCTACCCGGGTATGATCGGCCTCGATATCGACGCCTACGTGCCCTTGCATTCAGCGGGAGGGGCCTGTCTCCTGGAGCCCATCTGCCGCTATTATTACCTGAAGAATGCCCGTGATGTTTGGGCGAAGTTCGCGTTGAAGTTGAGAACGTACAGGGCCCCCGGATGGACGTAAACGACAACCCTCCTGGCGGCAAGCGCCCGCCAGGTGTGCTAGTGGCGTACGCATTCCGCGCGACGCTGTGGGCGGCGGGACTGGGTGCCCTATGGTCATTAGGATACTCGCAAGATTCGACGCCATTTCTCGTCATGGCAACGGTCCTATCGTTGCCGACGTGGCTCTTCTATTACCCCATCGCGTTTATGGTGGAGTTCATAATCCCCGGCGACGGTACGAGTTCGGCGTCAATTGAATCGGTTGTGGCATTCGGAGCAATTTGCATATCCCAAGGAATGATATTCGAGGCACTTCGCGTGGCGTTGTCGGCGGTCCTACGCAACCAGCGCCTTCGTCAAAGAACGTAATGAGCACGCCGCGCGGCCCAAGGGCCTGCATGCGAACTCACCGCAGTCCACGCGCCTCCTGGCGGCCGTGACGCGGTTGGAACGGAACGGGCACGCTGCTCGCACGAACTGGCTTGCACCAAACGGCCACCGATCGCGGACCGCTGGAACTGCCGGTCTTCCCCGCCTGCGCCCCGCCCGGTTGTCGCAACCTCGGCGACATGGAGGTCGAGGCGCGCCGAACAGCGGCACAGCTGGGTGCCGTCTGACCCTGCGGCGACGGCGGCTGGGGATCCGTGCGGGTTCCCCCGTCCCGGTATCGCTCGCCCTGGCCGCGTCGCGATTGTCAGCCCGGATCGGCTTGAACAGCACCTGTGGTTGTTGGGACGTCGGTGGAATGTCGACATGACGTCGAGGGTGCGCGCCGGCCGCCCATCCGGGCGGCCCGGTCGCCGGTCACAGAGGCCGTCGACAACGCCAACGGCCTGCGGCCGCGGACTGACCTGAACCCAAGCGCGAGGTCTTTGCTCCCAACGCTGCCGATCATGAGCGCCGCTCGTCACCGGTCAAGGGCAAGGCATGTCGACTGCGTCGACCCTTGACCGCCTCCGAGCGCCGATCGGGCAGCAGTTGTTGGGAGCAAGCCGATCCGAGGTCACACCGAGTAACGGGCCTTGGAGATCCGCAGCCGAGGAGCAGCACATGCCGATCAGCGTCAAGGAACGAGGCCGGGCCGTTGCACGCGCACAGCAGGCGCTGCGCCACCTCGAGCAACACACCGCCACCACCGTCCCCCAGCTGGGGGCGGCCCGCGACCGGCTCAACCTCACTCGGAACTGCCGAGACCCGAAGCCCGCCCTGGATGCCGTCTACGCGCTCGAGGCCTTGGTCGTCGAGGTGTACGGCGGCCTCCCCAACAGCGCTTAGCGACAACGAGTAACCACCCGCACCAGCCAACCGTCATCAACCACCTTCGGGGAACGCCACCGCAACGGCTGGGACAGCGCCGAAGGGTGAAGGGTCACGCCAAACCCAGGGCCGGACGTGCGCGGGTCGCCGTCATTTTGGTACTTCTCGGCCCCCATTGCTTTCAGCCGCTTCGCGAGGGTGAGGGCATAGCAGTTGTCGCAGCCTGCGGCGACTCGGTCGCAGCCGGTAACCGGGTTCCAAGTCATCTCAGTCCACTCGATCGCGCTGTTCGTCGCCATCGCCAGCACCTCCCCATGTGTTCGAACATGTGTTCGAATACTTGTTCGAATGTACCCCCGCGGTGTCACTCTGTCACGATTTCCATCAGGCGCCCGCAACCCGCCGGCCGGGTCGTGTCGGATGGCGGTCTACATCCGTGGCGTGCAACAGCCGTGGCGCCACCTCCCACGCGGTAGATCCGCCCCGACAGCGGCATGAGCGTGCGTTTCACAACGTCGGGTCGCTGCCGATCCCGTAGTGGCTGTTGAGGTCAAGCACGTAGTGCCCGTGCACGTCGTTCGACCGCCCGTTCACCACGATGACAAGAAAGACGTTTGGCACGTCTGCGCTGAAGAGGATGTGTTGCCAGGCGCCGCCGTCGATGGCCCAGGCGTTGGCGACCACGCGATCCGAGAAGTCGAAGCTTTGGAAGTCAAGCTCATCGATGGTCCGGATGTATCGGCCTAGATCAGCTGGCACGACGTCGTCTGGTGCGAGTGCTTCCCTCGTCTGGCCCATGGTTGCGAGGTAGTCGTTCTAGCTCAGCAGCGGCACGTTGCCGAGTGTGTCAGACGGCCGGCACGGCGTCCCCAACAACGCGCGACCGCCGGAGCAGCAGCGCGGCCGGGCCCTTAGGAGAGTGCGACGCGCGCTGGGTCAATCTGGTCGGCGGACCAAACATTCTCCGCAGAGTCGACGATCCACACCGGGGAGGCGAGCCCTTCGGCTAAGAGCGTGCCGACCTCGGCGACCCACTCGGGAGACCGACTCTCGAAGATCAAGAGTGAGGACGTTCGCGGGTCCGGCATCGCGTCCGTTGCAACGTCCCGGTCATCCCATTCCGCCGGGTCATTCTCGACGGGATAGATATTCGTCAGGGGTGCCATCGAGCCGTCGCAGTGCACCGTATCGCCACCGTCGACAAAGCGTGGGTCGGTCCGCAGGAGCGCACGCACGTTGTCGAACAGGTCCGGATCGCTGCTGAGGACAATGACGCTCCGAGGCACTTAAACAGGCTAGCGGGATGGACGCGCAGGCGTGCGACCCAGCGAACCGCGGCATGGTCGGGCGCTCCGTCCCGACAGCGGCCATGAGAGCGCGGTCAATAATCAGACTTGAGGTTCGTCGAGCCACGCGTGGAATTTCGAGTGCTCTGCCGAGCCGTAAGCGTGGAGCTCGCCGGTGGCGCGGTCGATCACTAGTGGGCAAGTGCCAACCACCGAGTCCGAGATGCTTCTAGTCTCGAGCCACCGTTTCGTCGCGAAATGCACAATCCAAGCGCGGCTGTGAGTCTCGATGCTGGTGACGACATATCCGTCTCTTGGATCGTGCGACGTCGCCTGAGGGTTGACGAGCCTGTTTGGCGTGAGAGTGCTGTTCCAACGCGCGAGTTCAGCCTCTGCAATGCGCTTGGCGTCGTTGGCGTCCACCATCGGAGCATAGATTGAACGCTGGGTCGTGCCCCGACATCGGCACGGCCGCGCGCCGGTCGAGGCAGGTGAGTGCGTTGCTAGAGCGGGCTGGCCCCGGATCACTCTTCATCGCAGCCGGGCACGCTCTCAAGCCGTGTTCGCTCGGCGGCATGGCGTTGCCAGTACTCAGCGGAGACTCGGGCGACCTGCTCGCGCAGAGCTCCTGGAGCCATGTCGCCCGACGCGCAGGGGTCAAGCTCCAGCCGTTCGAGTGCGATCGGCACCAACCACTGCAAGCCCTCGCCTTGGCCCAGCAGAAGTCGAAGATCCTCATCTGACAGATCGGAGACAGGCTTATGGCGCAAGGCGTGAACCTTCTTGATCAGAGGAGTTGCGCCGTCAGGCGCGTCGCCCCAGTCGTCGCCTTCAAGTTGGCTGAGCGACTTTCGCGGCAGCTCCTGAATTCGATCTCTGGCCACCGGACGACTCTAGGCGGCGCAGGGTGGGATTTCCGCGACGGGATCAGAAGGGGATGCGCGCACATCGGCATGTGCGGGCGCCTTTGGTCCGGCTCAATATCGGCTCATCGAGTCGGCCCCGAAGGCCATGTACGGCTCGGCGCGACAGGCTCCGACTGAAGCGGACAGGCCGGTGAACAGTGCTCTGACCTGCTACTTTGGGGGCTCATCCCAATCCAGGGTGTAGTTGCGGTCTGAAGCCGCCGGTCTCTAGCAGCGACCTGGCGATGTAGTTCGTGAGGTTGCGGAACCCGAGCGCGGAGCCACGCAGGTGTTCGAGGCGGCCGTTGATCGCTTCGGTGGGTCCGTTGCTGGTGCCGGGCCGGTCGAAGTAGGCGAGCACGTCCGCGGCGCGCTTCTTCAAGGTCCGGCCGAGTGTCGTGATCTCGACCAGCAC